>JAFOXU010000027.1 GCA_017425725.1 Alphaproteobacteria bacterium
GATGTTCAGCATATACCAAGCGGTTCGCAATTCGTTGCAAAAGAAACAGAACATGATGAGTATAGTTTAAGTCTGTCGGGGGCATTTTTACACTTTGCGGATAATGAGTTTGATACAATGTTGTGGCATGATATGATTGGCTGGGATGAAGGCGAACAGGGTGTTTTGGCGCAAAAGGGTCAAATATATGAAATAAAACCACTGGGGCCTGTAATCAAGGAAAGATGTGAAGATTATATTAGGACATTTCAGTGTGGTGCCGAAGCTATAGAAATAGTAGGTCCTGTAAACAAGGCGGAATTGTTCAGGGCGGCGATACGTGCGTTTGAACAAGACCCTATGGCAAAAAGACGTATGTATCCAGAATTGGATATAGAAGAAACGGTTTCTGCCTGGTCAAGACAAGAACGTTCAAATCAGGTTTTTTAAGTCAGAAAACCAATAAAGTATATGTTTTTATTTTACGTGTTTTGCACAGCCTTGCCAAAAAATAATTTGACGTTCTTTTTCGAATAATGCAACTGGAAAAAGATATGTTTTTTCTTCATTGCCATTATCTATTGTGCGTTTAACGATGCCAAGTGTGTTGGCGGTATTGTGTAATTGATTAATTTGGTGCAGGATTTCTTGTTCTTTTATTTCATTTTGAAATCTGAAATCAAATGCATTATTTAGACCGAATACTAAACGGTGTACTTTGTTGATATCATGATAAGCAATTTTATTATTGTTATCACGTACAAACCATTCGAATTGATCTTTGTTTGTGACAGGGTTTGTCCTGACTAGTTTGATATATTTTTCAAAATTCTGTATGATGCGTTCTGGATTAATAAATTCAATGTTTGCACGTTGACCATTAATTGCGATAATGTTTGTTTGCAAATCAGATTCTTTGATATATTTAGGGCGTGAAGCATCATAAAACGTTTTTATTGATTCCATTGTACAATCTGGGATTTCCAACCATGAATATTGTTCGGATAGTGTATATGGTACAGATGACAGATTGATTGTTAATGGGTGTGGTAAAACAAAATCTACTTCTTCCCAGTTTCTTATTGCGTATACCCCAGGGCATGTTGTGTATATCAGTTTGTTACCATCCTGTGTTAAGAACATACATTCTGTGTGTCTGAATTGTTTGCGATCATATTTTGATTTGTATTTTATGTTTACGTTATTGGCAGCAGATTTATGTTGTGATAAAATTGCAGAATTCAACGGGATTTTTAACATTGTATGTTCCTGTTTTGTTTTTTTGTATGCTTATCCTCTCCCGATGGGGACATGCTACAATGCGCATAACATAAAATCAACAGAATTTTCTGTTGGGCTATCTGTGCAATTCGCAAACCCATTTACAGGAATTATTATCATTAGGTCAGGAAATCGAACAGGCAAAAGATAAATTATATTTACGAATTTATATTTAAAATTTTATTTATTAATAATTCATTGTTGTGTGATATAACAAAAGCATCAACATGGTATTTTTACTTTATTCCATAGTGTTTCTATATCTTGTTTGCTCCCCTTGAACTCAGGCCAAGCGTCAATGCCATCGTTTTGTTTTCTTGGAATAATATGGAAATGGAAATGAGGTACAGATTGCCCAGCACTTTCATCACTAGCATTTAATAGATTTACACCATCATAACCACAGTTATCAATTAAATGATTGGATATTTTTTTTATAGCGCACATAAGTTTATTCAATGTATCTATATCGCAATCCAAAATATTTTTTACGTGTTTTCTTGGAACTACTAGAATGTGTCCGTCTACATCCTTGGCAATATCCATAAAAGCTATTGTCCAATTATCTTCATAGACCTTTAATATCTTATTATCATGAATTATCTTACAAAACACACAATCATCCATATTTCATCCCTCCCCCATAATCTTTATCTGTAATTATACCACAAAAAGTTCGAAAATGGCATTTTTTTGCGACTTTCCAAAACCGAACTTTCGAACTCGACGAAGTCTTGTATTTTTGCTCTCTGGAATGCGCACGAGACCTTGATAAATTATTTCCAAAAATGTCTTTTTGCGAATGCGTATCCGGAACCTGTTTTAAGATATTGTTCAAATTCCAATGCAGCGTCTTTGGAACTAAACGCAAAATAATTTACCAATTCCCAAGGTTTATATTTTGCCGTATGTATTGAATATCCTGCATTATGTTACTTTAGTCGTTTCTTTAAATCATCAGTTTGTCCGATGTATTTTTGTTCTGGATGGGAAATACTTTTTATAAGATAGACATAAAACATTTATAAGTCCCCCTTCGTTAAAACTTCGGGCGACACTACTTCGCCTATGCTTCTCGCCTTGTGTGGCCTGCCACACGAAGCCTCGTAGAGGCGAAGTGTGGTTGGGGCGCACGGATTCGAACC
>JAFOXU010000073.1 GCA_017425725.1 Alphaproteobacteria bacterium
ACCACGTGTCGAAACCTTGGCCGCACCGGAACCACGACCCGAATTTGCATTAACAGAAACGGCACTGCGAGGATTTGGTGCCTGATCTGCAAACACAGAAGATGCACACATACACACCGCCAAAACCGCAGGAAATTGGTAAATTTTTCTAAACATGGTCTTCACTTTCCTTCTCTCTTTTTTGCATTTTAACATTTTTTGCATATTTGAATCAATAGCAAATTTTCACTTTATATCTTTTTTATCAATCAACCCCATATTTATACCCCAAAACAACGAGTATTTTTCATACGCATCATCATATTTTTGATACGCAGACACACCACTTTGTTTATCGCCAGCATCAATCAATTGCATTGATTCCAACAACAACTTTTCCAGCATCTGTCTGTTTTTATCAGATTTTTTTACAATTCTGTTCATCAGTTTTTCACGAACGCCTGCAATCATTTGTGATAAATTTGATTCTGGATTCGATATATAATCTTCGATAAACAACAAATTCATCAATCCAATTGTTAAATCTTGGTCAGACGACAAATCGAGAACATTTGTCTTTTTTGCATTATCTGCTTTTTCTATTTGTTGTTGCAACACAGTATGATTCATATTAAATCCTTTTTATCACACCACGCATATGGGCCGATCTGGCACGAGAATTGTTTTCAAGTTCTGTATCGGATGGGGTTTGCGCCCGAAGTAGTTCAAACGGGGCAGGTTGTAACACCGGCATTCTGGGGTCACCCAATGGAGTTGTCCATGCCCTGAACGTATTCTTAACAATTCTGTCTTCGAGTGAATGAAACGTGACACATACACATTTTCCACCAACATGTAACAAACTTGGCACCACAGACAGCGCACGTTCCAGTTCCCCCATCTCGTCATTTACAGCAATTCGCAATGCCTGAAATACAGGTGCAATATCGTTCGGATTATAAATCAAATCACGCAATTCAAATGTTGTCTGGGGCAATTTATCTTTTATTGCCTTGGCCAAAATGCCTGATTTTTTTACATCGCCATACTTATATAATATATCTGCCAGTTCTGTTACAGACAATCTGTCGATTAATTCAGCGGCCGTCATACCATCCGCAGACATACGCATATCCAATGGCGCATCAAACCGAAATGAAAAACCACGTGATGCAACATCAATCTGCATCGAAGAAATCCCCAAATCAAACACAATTGCATCAACATTGCATTCCAATTCAGATATATGCGAAAAAGTCTGGGGGATAAAACGAAACCTATCACCAAATTCAGCAATCATCGCATTGGCATCTGCGACAACATTGCTGTCCCTGTCAAATGCAATCACATTTGCGCCAGCATTCAGGAAAGCACGACTGTACCCACCAGCACCAAACGTGCAATCGACAATCGTTTTGCCCGAAATGTCACCCAACGCATTTAAAACCCTATCAAGCAGTACTGGTATATGTTTCATGGTTGCTTATTCTACCTCTATCTTTAGCCCCAACGCCGCTAAATCTGCAATTGTTGTGTTCCCAAGTTCAATTCCGCCAGGCAACGCCAACGTTGCCATCTTGTCCGCACCATGCAGATTCAACACAACACGTGTATATCCACGTGGCAGGGCAATAATAGCCTTTTTAACATCTTGTAATACCGCCTTGTCACGAATATCGATGGTGATTTTCTTGGCGATTTTCGCAACCCACTGTGTCAACGGTGTAATAGAGTCAACAAATATAGACACACGATCATCACGATTAGACGTCTTGCCAGACAATAACACAACTGTTTCCCCGGATAAAATCTGTGCAAATTCAATCGCAGAATCACCAAACGCAACAGCATCAATATTACCCAAACTGTCCGATGCGTTTATAGTTATCATTTCCTTGCCTGTCTTGGTACGACGACGGCCAAAAGAATTTACATTTACTGCAATCTGAACAGACTTTCTGTCGCCCAACGAAGCCAACGTTGCGCTGGTTGTTAAATTAGCGGACTTTATCAGATGCTTGTACTGATCCAATGGATGTGCAGATATATAAAAACCAAGCGCAGACAATTCATGTTCCAAACGTTGCCCAAATGTCCACGGTGTTGTTTTTGGCAGATTTTTATGCAATCTATCTTCAACAACATCATCTTCGACAGTATTCGCAAACAACGACAACATATTTGCGCCATCACGTGACTTTGCCGCATACGATAATATCGCATCCGCATTCATATAAATAGCCGCCCGATTAGGTTCCAACGAATCCAAGACACCCGTTTTTGCAAACGCTTCCAGTATTCTTTTATTCATAATCGGTGCGCAACGCTTGGCAAAGTCTGTTAAATTCTTGAATTTTCCATTTGCATTTCTTTCCGCAACAATCGCATCAGTTGCAACCGTACCAACACCCTTTAATGCCGCCAAACCATATACGATTTTGCCATCACGCACGGTAAACAAAGATTCACTTTCGTTTATATCGGGCGCAACAATCTGAATGCCAAAATTAGATTTTGCATCATCAACAAACAACGCCAACTGATCCGTATCGTTTAAGTTACTGGACATTGACGCAGCCAAAAATTCTGGGGTATAATTCGCTTTTAGATATGCGCACTGATTTGCAACAATCGAATACGCAATCGCATGTGATTTGTTAAAGGCATATTTTGCAAATTCTTTAAATTTTTCCCACAAATCTTTTGCTGTTGCACGATCCAAGGTTTGTTCTTTCTCGCACCCTTCATAGAATTTACCTTCCAATTCGTTCAACATCTCAATCAGTTTTTTACCCATAGCTTTACGCACGTTATCAGACTGACCACGTGTAAAGCCAGCCAACGCACGGGTTAATTGCATAACCTGTTCTTGATAAACGATAATACCATACGTTTCTTTCAAGATTGGTTCTGCCTTGGGATGTACATATTCAATCTTTTCTTCGCCACGCATACGGGCAATAAAC
>JAFOXU010000040.1 GCA_017425725.1 Alphaproteobacteria bacterium
ACCTTTCCCCAACGTCACTTGTCAAGTGATTGTGACATAGTTTTAAAACTTTGTGCAAATTGCACAAATAACAAAATCATATTCAATGAGTTGTGACAGAACGTTATCAAATCATTATTATGGTATACACGGAGAACATTATGAAATATAACGACTTTAAACCAAATTCAAAAATCAAATGGCTTGCCGGTGATACGGAAACATATACATACATTGACAACGTGAAAGTCACAGAACCGGAATTGATCAGACTAGGAAAATCAAAACCACAATCGTGGTTTAGGGAACATTGTTCAGTTCGTGCATATGCTTGGTTATTATCGGACGGCGTTCATTTCGCTTGGCTTGAATCACTCGACGAATATGTTGATTTTTGTTGTGAACACGGCGTCAAAACGATTTGGTGGTATAACGCAAAATTCGATTTTGCGATATTCGATTACGCATTATTAACACAAGGGTGGAAGCGTGACGAAGAATCAGAAGAACGCGACAAGACATATTCAAGTTTGCACAATGATATGGGTGCAAGATATTCGTTAAAATTACGCAAAGCATACAAGGGACGTGGACGTTCACAAGATCGTCACAAACGAATTCATTCATTTACAAATTACGATTTTTGCAATTTGTTCGGTGGTGGCTTGGCCAGGTGTTTGGAATCATTCAACGTTGTGGATTATGACGGAAACAAAATTCGCAAATTAACAATGGATTATCAAGGCGAAAATGACGTCACAAACGCCGAAGCATTACAATATATGAAGAATGACGTGGTCGGTTTGTATCATTTAGTTAGAATCGCGGATTCTTGGCTTGTCGAACATTGTGGTTATCAATTAACCGGAACAAAACCGGACGTGATAACCGCCGGTGGACTTGCAAAGCGTCAATTGCTTGAATCATTATATGGAAGCACAGACAAGAAAGCAAATTTGAAAGCATTCCAGCGTGAACACAAAGTTGATTTGGCCATTGACAAATGTGTTCGAAAACATTATTTGTATCGTGGCGGATTGACGTTTGTGAATCCATACAAACAAGGTCGTTCGATTTATCAAAAGATATACAAATACGATATCAATTCAATGTATCCAGCACAAATGAATATTATGCCGGATTTGATAGGACGACCACGTTCAATGTCGGTGGAACAATTCAAGAAAATGAAAAACAAAGAAAATTATCAAATCATACTCGAAATTGATTATATGGTCGGAAAGGTCAAGGAAAATATGCTTGGTTTGTGGTATGATCCACATTTAAAAAAGTTCGTTGACGACATACATATGACAGAAGACGACGGAAGCATTTTTGTATTTTTAGAAGAATTCAATGAATATCGCAATCATTGGTATGACTTGGAATACAATATCAAACGTGTGATTGTAAACAAGCGTCAAAAAATTCAAGGTTACACAAATTTTGTTCAAAAGTTCTACAAAATGAAAGCAGACGGCAAAGCGGAAAAAGACAAGGTCAAAACAGCGTTCGCAAAACTTTTGTTAAATTCTAGTTACGGCAAATTATCGGAACGTTGTGTCAGACTTAAAACACACAGAGAATTGACCGAACAAGATTATGTCCATATGGTTGCGGACGAATATGAAGAAGACGAATCGTCAATAATGTCCGTAATACAAGGTGCATTGGTCACGTCAATGGCACGTGTTTCATTGTTGAAATATATTCGCAATATTTGTGGAAATGTAAAACAAAATCTTGTATACGTTGACACCGATTCCGTGCATTCACTTGTAAAATTCGACGACACGGACGATTATGAAATCGGCAAAATGAAAGAAGAAGCAATCGCAGATTTTGGACGTTATCTTGCACCGAAAACATACATTGACGGATTTGAAACGCCGGACGGGTATGAATTCGAAGTCCATACGAAAGGCGTTCCAACATACATTGTCAAACGAATGATTGATCATAAGCCATTGGACGTTGTTGAAAAAATATTCAATGTCGGTTCAAAATTCGTGTGTTTAGCCGGAATGAATGTTTCGGGTGGCAAAGCATTGATTCCGATTCCAAAAACGATTTGCAAGACCGACAATTGCATTATGAGAAACGAAGACGGCGAAGAATTATTCGTCAATGAAATTGAAACAATTTATGAATAGGAGAAAAGAAAAATGAGATATATCACAACAAAGATTCGTGAAGATCTTGCACGATTCAAAAATTTAAAAACAAAAATTGATAGAATAACGAAGAATATCAATACAATGGCACTTGGTTCATTCGATTTAGAGTCACAATTTGTTTCGAATCGATTGATTGATATGCTAAACTATAAAAATGATTTAATCATTGAATATAATGAACTAAAAAACAAATTAAAACGTTTAGGTCGTGACCGCTTGTCAATTGCATATTTGTATTATGTTCGTGAAAAACCGGTTCATTATTTTATGGAAAAATTCAACATATCAAATCGAGCATTCTATCGCAGACTAACACGAATAAATAAAATTTATATGGAGATTGATATTTATGGCAAAAGCAAGATATACAGCGAAACAGATTCAACAACGTTATAATTTGACACCGAAACAATATCGTTCACAATATGAGGTTTTCAGACGACGTGTTGAAAATTTCAATCGTGCAACCGGTTCAAACTATTCAGCAATTAATGAATTCAATTATGCAAAAGTGAATCCAAATTCTGAAACAATCAAAGCAATCAATGCAATGTCGTCAATAATTCCGGAAGACAAGAAAATATCATTGAAAATGGAAAGGCAAGCAACAGAATATGTTGGCGAACGTTTTCGTGGTTTGCGAAATAACGCACCAATGGTCGAACGTGCATTTCAACGCATTGGTCAAAATGGTTATACCGCAAAAGATTTTGCAAAGTTTGCGGAACAATATGCCGAAGAATTGAAAAACCAGCGAAAACAAGATCCATTGATTGCGTCAGACGCCGTTGGAACTGAACCGATAAACGAAGACAATTTGAATGCGTTGGAAGAAATTCAAGGCGATTATGACTTGATTTTTGACGAATAAAAAATTTTTTAAAAAATTTTCAAAAAGTTGTTGACACATATTTCCGGTTATGGTATTATATACTTGTCCGGAAGATACCGGAACATTAAGAACAAGGAGAACAAAAGAAATGAAGAACGAAATGAAATCATTATTTCAAAACTATGTAAGAGAATATGAAAAAGGATTCAATGGAACAAGTCGTTGCCGTGATTGGTGGCAAATGCAAAAGATCGACGAAGCGTTTGAAGCAATTGTTGAAAAGGCTGAATTTTTTGCAGAAGCCACATATGAAAAAATGTATGAAATGGCAAGAATTGGTCAAATGATTGGAGAATAATATGGAACGACTTGGAATTATTAAAAAATTAAAAAGCGATTATTGTGAACACAGAAGATTATATGATCACAAAGTTGCAAAAAACACGCAAGTGGCAAAAATTGATTATATCATACATTTATATGCAGACATAACAAATCGTGAATATATCAAATCACTTAAAATTTTAGAAAATTTTTATTTTAATTATTTAGGAGAACAAAAGAATGGAAAATAAAACAATCACAATTACAGAAAAAGAATTTATTGAAAAATCAGTTGAAGCACAAGAGAATATAATGAAAATTATGGGCAATGATATTGATCCGGCAATGTCACTTATGACAATGCTTGATATGGCAATATTGTCAAAAGAACTTATCAAAGTAATGTTTGGAGAATCAGACAATGACAATGGAAATATATAAAATTTTAGACGGAAACCGCAAACGTTTGAAAAAGATTAAACAAGAAATGATTGATATGGGTTGTTCATTCGGCTTGATTAGTCGTGTGGACATCGAAATCGACAAAATAACAAGCAAAATCAATGATTTGCAATGGTAGGTGGTTTATATGATTAGTTCAATTTTATTTTTAATATGTAGCATTTTAATTTGGATTTTTGCACTTGGTTCAAAATTATCAATACCGGTGTTCTTGGTGTTTATGATATTAAAACTATGTAACACAATTTGTTGGTCGTGGTTTTGGGTTATATTTCCATTGATTTGCGGTTTTGGTTGTGTTTTATTTATTGGCGTTTTAAAAATATTTATTCAGAGATTTGAATAATGGCACAACTGAACAAAATGAAACGTCCGCAATTGGTTCAATGGATTCAAAATCTTGAACGATCAATCAAAACTTGTAACGACGAACACAATCGACAATTATTCACAAAATGGTATAACGAAGCGGTCAATGAATTGCACGCACGTGACGAACGTTGTGCGAATTATTGTAAATGGAAAGGAATCAATTGATTCCGTTCCAACGTGATTGAAATGGTTGCAACAAAACACCCGAACTTGTTGTTCCGGTTCGATTCCGGAATCAATCAGAAATTTATATTTTAGGAGAACAACAGAAATGACAAAAGCAAAAGAACAAAAAGAAATCAAAGTTATTGTAAGACAAGGAACAAAGAAAGACGGAACAAAATTTGACGCATACAAACTTGTAAATGAAAAAGGCAAATTGATTGATTTGCATTTCAGAAAGGACGTTGAAACAAGCAAATTCAATGGACTTAAAAAATTCACTTGTAAGGTTGATTATTGTCAACTCGCAGAAAATTTTGAATTTCCACGTTACTATGTAGGTGGTGTGGATTACGATTCAATCGTTGATTTATTTTCTGAATAATAAATTTGAAAAAGTGTGTCACGGGTAGCACACTTTTTTTATTTTGTGTGATATTATATAAATTGATACAAGGGACAAATTTCCACACAAATTGTGAACACGTCCGTGCAAAAAGAGCCTAAAATCTTGACGTGCAACCGATTGTCGATTTTGAACCGAAATTTGTGTCGTTTGTTTCCTATTATCAAATAACTTGAACGTGGACGTTTTCTTGTATGTGCCACGTTCATTTTAATAGTGGAGAAACAAATGGACGAACAAGAAGAACAAATTCAAAAAGACGACAAATCATATGCCGACACGATTGCGGAATTAAAAAAAGATTTTGCAAATCAAATGAAAGAACTGAAAGAACAGAACAAAAAAGAACTCGCAGAACGTGACAAAATCATTAAGGACTTAATGACAAATAGTTACACAGAACAAAAGAACGACGAAGAACAAGAATTGACGGACGAAGAAAAAAGCGTCCAAAGCGTAATAAATAATTTAAATAGGAGAAGAAAATAAAATGTTAACACCAAATATTGACACCGGTTCACAAAATTTGACACCGACAATCAATGACATTTATGGTATGGTTGAAACCATTGCCCGTCAAGTAATTATGGGCGTAAAATCAACAAATCCACTTGCAGTGTTCAGTAAAGGAACAATCGATCGTGGAACAATCGTTCAAGAAGTTCTCGTCGGACTTGCTGAAAAATACGCATTCAATAAAAATGCGGTTGATCAACTTGTTGCAAGCGATCCGGATTTAGCAATCAGATATTATGACGATTGGACAACCGGACAATACGAAACAACAGTCCGTGACGACGAAATCAGAAAAGTTGTAATTGGTTCAACAAGCAAAGAAGAAATCGCAGAACGTATTGTCGGCAGTTTGACAGAATCAGACGGACACGATCAATTCGTTGCATTGAAAGCCGTTTTGAAACAATTCGCAACAGACCATTCAACAAGTGCCGGAAAACCAGCAAATACAACCGAACTTTTAACATTGGTTAGAAATGTTATTGATACAATGACATTTACGAATAACAAATATTGTCCAGCCGGTATTGAAACAAGAACCGCAATCGACGATATTTATATTTTAATGCCATTCAATGTTAGAAACAAAATCGACGTTGAAACACTTGCACAAGTGTTCAATCTTGAAAAAGCGGAAATGATTTCAAGAATCATTCCTATTGACACAACCGATTCAAAAGTTTTCATTGCAGACAAGAACGCAATTTTCCATTACAATCGTTTGAAAGAAATGACAAGCGTTTACAATGCAAAAGCAAGATATATGAATTATTTCTATACAACCGACGATTTGTATGGTTATTCGCCATTGTTCAAAATGACTTGGATCGACGCAACATCAATCGTTCCAGCAGAAGAACAAGCATAAACACCACAACGGGCGTCAAAATGACGTCCGTTTATTTTATAGGAGATTAAAATGTCAAGAGAAATCAAAAAACTACCAACACCCGTTTCCGACGAATATGAATATTCGGTTTTGCGTGCAAAGTTGCGTGACATTGAATATGACGAATTTATTGATTTGATTTGCAATGCAGTATATATTGACGGATTGCCGGCAGACGTTCCACAATCTTTTGTTATTCGAAAACTTATCGAACACGGAAGAATCGGCGTATATAACAATATGTGGTTGCCAGCAAGCGTTGCAGGACGTCCAAATTTGTATGGAATTTCGAAAGAATGGTTTTTAGTTGGTGAAAATGGAAAAACATTCACAATTTCAGACGACAGAATCAACGCCGTGATTCGTTTGCGTCCGTCAGCAAGACCATTGAAAGAATGGTTGTATGAAGAATCCGACAATCTTGCATATATCAAAATGACAATTCGTGCGAATTTGATTGCGTGTCAAAACACCGAAGTGTATGAATGCGGAAACAAAGCAACCGCAGACGAAATGAAAACCGTTTTTCAAAAACGTGCATTAGGTATGCCGGCAATATTTTCACGCAAGGAAGGAATGGCGGACAATACAAAAAATCTTGGTTCAAAAACTGAATTCATTGCAGACAGATTGACACAACTTTATGTTGAAAACAAAAATCGTGTCAAAGAACGTTTGGGTATTTTGACCGCAAATTCTGAAAAACGTGAACGTGTTCAATCACTTGAAATTACAGCCAGCGTTGGCGAAATTGTCGATTCGATTTATACATTCATTGACACATTCAACGAAGACGCAAAATTTTATGGTATACCACAACGTATGCGTTTGAACGGAACAATTGAAGATTTATACGCAAATGCAATGTATACAGAAGACGGAGAAACACAAAATGAAATTGAAAAAGGAGAAGACGAAAATGATTCTTAATATTTTAAAATGGATCGGAACAATTGCGTCGGTCGTTTCACTTGTTGTTGGAATTATTATCGCAATTAAAAACGGACATTTCAAAAAACTTTTGGGATTGTATCACGTAACAAAACAAAAAGTTGCCGAAGCCGAAAAGATTTTTGGGCAAGGAAACGGCGACAAAAAATTTGCGTTTGTTTTCGCGCAATTGATTGCGTATTGTGCAACAAATAAAATCAAATACACCGACGCAGAAATTGAAAATAAAATCAATGACGAAGTCAAATTTATGAATACACATAAGGAATTAGAAAACGAAGCGTTTCAATCCGACAACAAAATTGAATTTATTTCAGAAAATATTGCAAGTGATTCAACACATAATCAAACTATTTTAGGGAGAATGTAATAATGGAAAGATTTTCAAATTTTCCGCAAACAATTGATCCAGTCAAAAGCCAAACAATTCTTGAACAATTTCTTGAACTTAATAACAACGTTGAAAAAATCAATCAAGGTTATAACGAACTTGCACCACAAGTTGACATCAACACAAACGATATTTCACAATTAAAAACACAAGTTATCGAATCGGGGACACGTGTCAAAATAAACGGACAAGTTGTTGCAGAATGGAGTCCGGATGTTTTAAGTTCAGACGTTGCAACAAACACAGAAGATATTGAACAAATCAGACTTGCACAATCAAGTGATTCACTTGCGATTGTTGCTTTACAAAGTGACAACATAACAAACAAACAAAATATTTCAAGTTTGCAAAGTGACAACATCACAAATCAACAAAATATTTCAAGTTTGCAAAGTGACAACATCACAAATCAACAAAATATTTCAGATTTACAAGGCGAAACATCGTATTTATACCAACAAGAAGCACGTTCATTAAAAACACCATTAACCCCACCAACTACACCAAATCTTATTGGTGTTGACACTTCAAATTCACAAGTTTTAATTCCTTTATTGGATTTATTTCCTATTGGAACAATTATTTCAAAAGATGTGGATATAAGTCCAGCAAGTTATATTGGTGGAACTTGGCAGAAATTACCCGGAGGTTATGCATTATGGACGACAACAAGTGGTGCAGGTGAAACTATTAATGCAGGTTTACCAAATATTACCGGAACATTTAGAAATGACGGAATTAGGGGAACAGCGTCGGAATTAATTAGTGGTGCATTTAGTTTAGTTCAAGGATATGAAAGTTTTGGAGCATATAATCCGGGTGGTGATTTATGTGTAAATGATTGGAGTTTTGACGCTTCAAAATCAAACACAATTTATGGAAATTCAACAACAGTTCAACCACCAGCATATAAAGTTTATGCTTGGAGAAGAATTTCATAAGAAAGGAGCAAGAAATGAAGATTTATAACGAAACAAAATCACAGGTTTTAGAAAACCCTGATTTAACAAAAGGATATTTGAAACAAGATAAAATTGTTACTAAAACAATTCCTGCAACCGAAGAAATTAAAGAACAATTTCACTATGTAACAATCAAAGAATATGAAAATGGTGGAAAAGATATGGAAAAGGTTATTGATCTAGAATATCAACCAGCAAATCCTGAATCCTATGAATATGAAGATATACAAGTTTATATTTTGTTTACAGAAGAACAATTGAAAAATAACCGAATTGTAGAAATAAAAACAAGACTTGACGAACTCAACAAAGATTTTATTCAATATTATCTTGGTGCAGTGATTTCAAACATTGACGACAAGAAAATTGAATTTATTTCATTACATAATGAATTGCGTGAAATACTTGGAAAAGAACCACGTATTTATAAATAGGAGAAACAAATGGCAAAATATACAATTAGATTGGAAGATTATTTGACAAAATATGGTTATACATTGCCGGTTGCGTTTGACGACGTGCCGGCAGTGAATAACGTTTCATTTTCTGAATTGTTTACACAATATTATTCAGATTGGGAAATCGGGTTCGAAACACCGGAATTGTTTCAAACAAAACTAAACGTCCACGCACAAATTATTTGTCCGTTCTATACCGCCAAAATTGACGCAATTCAAGAAAAAATTGATTCCGGAATTTTCAATTCTGAAATGCAAAAGACAATTCGCAATTATGTGAATCCGTCAGACATTCAGAATTTGAACAATTCAACCGGTTCAGACGCACAAACAGAAACATTGACCGGTTTGCACACAAGTGAATCAATGATTGACGCCATTGTGAAATATCAAAACGACATCCGAAATTTATATTTTGATTTGTTGAAAGAATTCGAAAATCTATTTACGGGGTTATTGTAATATGTTACATTTAACATTTTATCGTGGCGTTCCATTCGACAGAGAACAACAAAATGTTCTATATGTTGATAATGACAAACGAAACGAATTTTTATCACAATATATTGTGCCGATTCAGACATTGCGTATTGATCAATTTGCGTTGCTAGGTTCGACAAACAATCCATTTTTGGTTGTTAGTTTGGACAAAGAACCATTCAATGTGAACTATTTGAAAGTTATTCAATCATTACAAAATGCAAATGGCAACGTTATTGAAGAACGTTTGTTGTTCTATTATGTTGATAATTATGAAATGGTTGGAACGGACGCAGTGCGTTTGAACTTGACAATGGATTATTTTCAAACATATTTCAATGGTTATGATATGACAACAAATGAAATGAAACGTCCGGAAATCAAAAACGCATTGGTCACACAAGGACACGGATTTGAACAAGGTGGAGAAATTGAAGAAATCATTCAAGGTGATAAAGTTCAAGAATATTTCACAATTGAAAAACCATTCACACGTTTTGGATTTTATCTTGTTTTGCACACATTGACTGAATCAAATCTTTTGAATGAAACTTGTTTGATTTCACAAAGAACATACACAACATATGAAGAAGCCATTCGTGAAATGACAAAAATTTCACAGATTGGAACAATTATTGTAAGAACCGGAACAACGGAGATTTCACAAGATTCAGTCACACACCACATTTTGAATGCGTATTTGATTCCGGCGGATTTTATTGTCAATAATTTTTTAGTGAATGCAAAATTGGCAACCGCATATTTTGATTCAGAAGAAACAAATTCAATTTTCTTTTATACCGCAAATTTGGGTGTTGACAAAACACCACGTCGTTTTTCAAGTTTTAAACAATATGACGTTAAACCAAATGAAAGTGAAATCACACTTTTTGGAACGGGTGCAAATAATATTGAATTGAAATACAACGGAAAAATATACGAAGCCGTGATTCAAATGGTTATCGCAAACGATTTGACAATCAATCTTGTTTGTGACAAACAAATCATTTCTATTGAATCAGATTATGAAATCAATGTGACATATGACGAATATACAAATTATATGGCACAAAACGTCAATTCAAGAAAGTTTTCAACCATATCAAAAGCAGTTGCCGGAGCGACGGCGTTTGGCGCGGGTATTGGCGAAATGGCGGGCGGAAATATTGCCGGCGGTTTAAAAACCGCATTGCTTGGCGTCGGTGCAAGTGCAATCGCAATTGGACAAGAACAATCGTCATTGAAAGATATGGACAGCAAACCACCAACATTGCAAAGTGACACCGGCAGTTTGATCGTTTTGGATTATTATGGCGGACTTGCAACCATACGAATGAAACCAGCACACCAAAATGTGATTCAAATATATAACAAATATTTCGGATTCAAATTCAACGGATTCAACGAAACATTAAATCTTGAAAAACAAACAGAAACACAGAAATTTCGTTTTTGTCAATGTGCATACTTGTCAATGATTGGAGATTTCAATTTTGAAATCAAAGAACGTTTGGAATCATATTTTAAACGTGGTATTCGTTTATGGTATGACAAAGACACGTTTTTAAACGGATTTGAACCATAAGGAGATAAAAATGGCGTTTTATGACAACCGAAAATTGCAATCGCACAATGCGGTTTTGAATATGACAGACGGAGCAAGAAATGCGGGCAAAACGTGGTCGCACAAAATACGTGCGTTGATTCGACAAGTTCAACACGGCACAAAGGTTGTGTGGTTGCGTTATTTCCGCAAGGACGTCAAGGAAACAATGAAAAAAGCGTTCTATTCAAAAAAGTTGATTGACCACGTGAACAAATTGAAAGGTTGGAATTTAACGCTTGACAATTTCAGACAAGACGGAAATTTTGTTTATTTCCGCAAAGATAAAAAATCAAAATGGCAATGGTTTATTTCCGTTTATGCCCTATCAGACGAACAAGCAATCAAGTCCGCAGACGATCCGGACGTTGACACAATCGTGTTTGAAGAATATCGAATCACACCGGAAAAATTGTCACGTTATCGTGGAAATCCCGTCACAGACTTTTTGTCAATTTGGGTTACAACAAAACGTGACAACAAGGTGGTCGCATTCTTAATTGGCAACAAAGAAGAAATAAGCGATCCGATAAAAAATTATTTTAATATAAAACCACTTGACGTCAATTTTCAAGGAATAAAAACGTTTAAAAATGGAACTATTGCAGTTGAACAAATCAACGACGTTCCGGACGAAATCAACAGCGATTTTGACGTAAAATTCAAAGAATTGTTAGACGGAACAAGTTATGGTGACTTTTTGTATAAAGGCGAAATCCGTTGTGTTGATAAAACAAGAATCAAAAAGAAACCACTACATTGTCAAATATATTGCAGTTTTGATTGTGGTGTTCCGGTTAGTGCATATATTGATAAACTTGGTTATATCTATTTTGCACAAGGAATTGACAAATCACGAACCATAGCGTGTGACAAGCAGTCAAGAAAATATCGTTCCGTGTTCGTAATATCAAGCGAAGACAAAGGACGATTCAGCACATTAGCATTCGCATATAAAAATAACAAAGTATATTACACAGATAATGTGAGTTACGAACAAGGTTATAAAATTATGCGAACACTTGGAATTGTTAAAGGCGTATGATTTTCATACGTCTTTTTGTTTTGTGCAATTTGCACAA
>JAFOXU010000184.1 GCA_017425725.1 Alphaproteobacteria bacterium
CGTCTGGCGACACTGGTTTTGGTCTGGATATTGACTTGGACTTTTCATCTGATTCCGCAGATATGTTTAGTTTGGATTTCTTAAGCGGTAATAACACAGGTAATTTATCGAATATGCGTGGTACAGAACTGTATAATGCTGCGAAAAAACGTTGTAATACCGTTTTAAATCAATGTAAACAGGCCGGCGCAACAATAAACCAAATTACAGGCAATTATGATTTGGCAATTGACAAAGATTGCGTTGCGTATGAACAGGGCTTGACCAAGATGAACGAGACCTTGGTTGGCAATGTGCGCAGTGCGAACCTGATGTTGCAAAAGGCACGTCTGGCTGTTCTGCAAAACAAAAACCAATATGATGCCAAGGGCTGTATTGGCGCACTGGAAGCGTGCATGACAGACGATATGGTATGTGGCGATAAATATTACAAATGTGTTGACCCAACAAAACGTTATATTGATGAAAAGGGTCAGGTTGTGTTGGGACAAAATATTTCGCATATAACATCATTTATGAAAAATTATAACAATGCTGCGATTAATACAGAATTTTTAACAAACGCATACGGCAAAACAATCAGTGTTGATAATTGCAAATATGTCAATGATACCACAGGTGGCACCGGTGATTGCGTTGTAAAATACCTGTTAACAAAAATCGGAACAAAACAAAAGGTCACAGACGAAGGTTTGTGTCGTGCTGTTTTAGACAAATGTCAGAATTACACATATGATTCCAATGGTACATATAAACCATACAATGATGTTGTAACAAATTATATCCAACGTGCGTTGGTTAATATTCGTGCGGCACAATATAATATTATTTCTGAATATGCATCCACTTGTATGGTTGATGTGGCGAACTGTTATAACCAACAGGTGACCCAGGTTAATTCTTGGTCTTCGTCAGCATCGTTAAACAGCATTCATAACGTTATGAAGGGTGCATGTCGTAACGTTGCGTTAACATGTGCGTATGCGGTATTTAATGATCATGGTGATACAACTTTGTGTACAGATACAGAAACATGCCTGACATCTGTTTCTGAAATGTTCTATAATTCCCTGTTGTGTGATGATGGTGAAGTTTATGATAAAAATGCAGGCACGTGTTTTAGTCAGATAAATTGTGAGCAAAGCGGAGGAACTGTTGTTCAGGACAATGATGGTTATAAATGTGATTGTAGCGTTATTAACGATCTTAACAAGATAGATTCAGATGGAAAATGTATGAGCAGTGATCAAGCATATTGTTTAAACGATGGAATTGGTACTTGGAATGAAAGTGATAAGGTATGCATATGTCCAGAAGGTATGATTTTTGAAAGAGTCATTGGCTGTGCGTCAGAGAAATGATAAAATTCCATCTGTATGGGGCAGATAATCATTTATTTATTATTTCCATAAATTTATTGTGGTTTTCCAGTTCTGCTGCATCGACTTCGAATGTTCTGTATGGGAAATCACCGCCAACCTTTGGGTGTTTTAACATTGCGGCGTGTTGTTCGGCGATTATTTCATTTACATCTGGCGCAGGTGCTGTATTTTCCAATTCCATATAAACCTTGGCCAAGATTTCCGAGTCGATTAACGCCCCGTGTGCATCTGCACGTGCAGTCAATGATATGCCAAACCATTTTGCCAATGCGTCCAACGTATAATTTTTTGGTCCGAATACACGGTTTCTAGCAATTACAAGCGAATCCATTTGTTGACTGCGTGGAATCTGTGGCAGATTTAATTTTGCCAATTCGTGGTTAACAAACGGAAAGTCAAAGTCCAATCCATTATGTGCAACAATTGGGCTGTCACCGATAAATTCCAAGAATTTTGGCGCAACAACAGCCATTATTGGTTTGTCTTCCAAGAATGCGTTTGAAATTTTATGAACCATATATGTATCTGGTGGAATAATTTTACCTTCGGGATTTATATATTCATGAAAAGTATTGTCTGTAATTTTGCCATCGACAATTTCAACCGCCCCGATTTCAATGCATCTGTCCCCACGCATATAGTCAAATCCAGTGGTTTCAATGTCAAAGCAAATAATACGATTCATGATATTTTCCGTTTCTTGATAATGATTGTTTGTGGTATTATAATGAATACGTGAATTTAATGCTACAAAATCTTAATCGTGAACAATTAAATGCTGTCCAGACGACTGATGGTCCATTATTGGTCTTATCTGGGGCAGGTACTGGTAAAACCCGTGTTTTAACAACCCGTGTTGCATATATTTTAAATCAAGGCTTGTGCAAGCCGTGGCAAATACTGGCACTAACTTTTACGAACAAGGCCGCAAATGAAATGAAAAATCGTCTGGCGAATTTGTCGGATGGCACATGGTATCCAGGTGACGTTTGGTGTGGTACATTTCATTCGATATGTTTGCGGATTTTGCGTAAAAATGCGGCATTGTGTGGTCTGCGAAATGACTTTATTATATTTGGCGAAGATGACCAAAAATCTGTGATAAAATCGTTAATAACAGCCGGTACGAAAACCCCAGGCGACTATGTCGAAGAATTTTCATCGATAAAGGACAAGGGATTGGTTGCCCTGCAAAACAAAGACAAATTGTTTAATGCGTATAATTCAGAATTGGCACGTCTGAATGCGGTTGATTTTGGTGATATTATTTTAAAAGTTCTGGAATTGTTTGACAAGAATCCGACTGTATTGGCGTTCTATCAAAATCAGTTTAAATATATTTTGGTCGATGAATTCCAAGACACAAATAATGCGCAAATGGAATTACTGGTAATACTGACTCGTGGGATTGAAAATCCAAATATCTGTTGTGTTGGCGATGATGATCAGTCGATATATTCATGGCGTGGCGCAGAAATAAAACATATTTTAAATTTTGATAAAACGTTCCCAGATGCGAAAATAATTCGTCTTGAAACAAATTATCGCAGTACTGCAAATATCTTGGGTGCGGCAAATTCATTGATACGACATAACCAGGGTCGCTTGGGCAAAGATTTGCGTGTTGCAGATGAAAAATGTGCATCTGAACCTGTATATGTTTTAACGTTACCAAGTGATCGGGACGAAGCGCACATAATTTCAGATTCTATAATTCGTGATGGTGATGGCGACTATAACAAATTTGCTGTTCTTATTCGTGCGGGCAGTCTGTCCCGTATATTCGAAGAAGAATTTGCATCACGTGGTCTGCCGTATAAATTGATTGGTGCGACCAAGTTCTATGACCGTATGGAAATTCGTGATGCGATTGCGTATTTGCGTTTGTTGGTATATCCATTTGATGATATTTCTTTCCTGCGTGTTATTGCAAAGCCCAGACGTGGTTTTGGGGATAAGGCGATTGCAACCCTGCGTGCAAGTGGTGAAAATTTAATGTCGGGTTTGCGTAATGCGAAACTGTCGTCCAAGCAGCGTAGTGCGGCAGATGAATTTTTATCTGCGTTTGATTTTGATTGGGCGGCAATGTCGCCATCGGATGCGGCAAAGAAATTGTTAACAGATTCTGGGTATTTGAAAATGTGGTCGGAATCCAAGGATGCAGATGCCCCAGACAGATTGCTAAATATTCGTGAATTATTAACGTCTGTTATGTCAAAGTATACAACACTGCCCGAATTTTTAGA
The DNA here is from genome assembly GCA_017425725.1 of Alphaproteobacteria bacterium. Classification (GTDB taxonomy): domain Bacteria; phylum Pseudomonadota; class Alphaproteobacteria; order Rs-D84; family Rs-D84; genus Enterousia. Next base: position 3,629 of record JAFOXU010000184.1, read on the forward strand.
GCAGGCTGCCCTGATGATGACGGACGACAATGATTCTGATGATGTTGCGCAAAATAATTGTATTCGCATAATGACGATACATGCCGCCAAGGGTTTGGAATTTGATACAGTTTTCCTGCCTGCCTGGGAAGAGGGAATCTTTCCTAATGAAAAATCAATTAACGAAGGCGCAATCGAAGAAGAACGCAGGCTTGCCTATGTTGCAATAACACGTGCGTGCCGTCGGTGTGTTATATCAAATGCGATGTCACGTGTGATATTTGGTTCACGTCAATATAACAGTCCCAGCCGATTTGTTACAGAGATGGATAATCGCTATCTTGATTTTCAGGGTGGTGTTGTGTCATATCGGCAAAATTTATCGTCGCACTATACGCCAAGCCCGAAACCTGTTGTGCGAAAAACAGAATCTGTTGTTGGAAAACTGGTTTCTCATGATGAATTGGGGGCTGGTGTTGTCATCGAAGACAAGGGTGAAATTTTAACAGTTGCATTTAAAACACGTGGAATAAAAAAAGTTGCACGTAATTATCTGCGTTTTTAATACACTTTTCCCTTTTCAAACTGCCACTTTTATGATAGAATAAAGTAATAAAAATGGAGTTAGGGGATGGCATTACTCAAAAATACAATTAGTTTATTGGCGGTTTTCTGCGTTGTTCCAACGGCTTTTGCTGCAACTGCACGACCAAGTATAATGAATACTGCGATGGCGGTTTCTGCAAATGGTGCGGTGCGTCGTATGCCGACCCCGTCTGTCAGATCTGCGTCTGGTACAACAACTACCACCACAACAACCAGCAGTTCTTCGTTGTTGGGCAATGTTGAATGTATTGATGCCTATACTGAATGTATCAAGGCCGAAGATGCATGTGGATCTGATTTTTCTGAATGTACAACGAATGTGCTGTTCCATGCCCAAATGCCAGAATGTATCAGCACCCTGACTCAGTGCGGTGCCGAGGGGATAAACAGCCTGTTTGGTACATCTGATACGACTGCATTATCAAATATCGAAACACAAAATACAGATGGCGAAGTTGTTCGTTACACATATCCAACCAGTGGCAGTGTTTTGGGTCAAATGATTACTGCGGCTGAAATTGAAAACAAATATGATACACAAACCTGTGTAAAGCGTTATATGAATTGCTTGCACAAGGATGACGTTTGTGGCGAAGATTTTGAATTATGTACATCAACCGCAGAATTTAAAAAGCAGGCATTGTTCTGTGATTCAACGTTGGCACGTTGTCAATCTGCAGGTGTAACAGAATTGTTGGGTAAATACCCATGGTCACCATCACGTGCGGGCGACACTGTTGGCGGACGTATTGCAACAGAAATTGAAAACGGTGCAGATTTGGCGGCATTGAATGCAGTATCTACTTGTTACAAGGTTGTTGATAACTGTTTCGTTCAGGCATGTCAAAAGAATCCATTACGTTGTATCGAAGGTACATCTGTCGGCGCATTGCAGGCGGCCCAGGGTGTTGTTGGCGATGCAGGCCTGGCAATGGATACGGTTGGTGATGCAGATATCTTGTCTGCCAGCCAGATTAACCGTTACCTGCGTTCATCTTGTGCGGATACAATCGGAACAAATAAATATTGTCATATGACATTCTTGGGTAAAACACCAACCAAGAAAGATTTGGCAGATCCAGATTATATTGATGAAGTATTTTCATCAGCGCACAATGATCGTAAATCTACGTTAACATCAAAAATTCAGGGCTTTATGCAGGAATTTGACAAAGAAGCCAAAGATAAATGTATCGCTGCGATTGATCAGTGTGTAAAACGTACATGTGGTGGCGGTTCTGGTGCTGCATGTTATACACAGGTATTTACCGATGCAGGCGAATATTCCATCAATGGTAAGGCAACATATGACGAAATTGCCACAGGGTGCAGTGCAATTGCAAACACAGATCCAAATTGCGTGTATGCATATGAATCAATAAAAAATGCTGACTACAGTTACAGTTATGTCGCAGAAGATGCGTTTTCAACATTGTTCCCGAAAAAGTCTGCAGGCTCCTCAGACCCAGTTGGTATTGTTGCGGCATTAAATTCATCATTATCAATGAATTATAACGAAGCGGCAATCGCAGACATGAAAAAACAATGTCAATCTGTTGCAAACAGTTGTGTAAAATCACTGTGTGGCGCAGATTATGTAAATTGCTATCGCAATCGTACAGATATTTATTCAAGTTTAACAAATACAGGCAACACTGGGTTTGATAATTCAATGAACAAGGTTGGCGGTGTTCTGGATTACACAATCGTATTGGGATTATGTGTTGATTCTGTCAAGAATGCACCTGTTTGCGAAGAACACTTGGCAATTGAACGTGCAAAATATAAAAAGGCAGACAACACAACAGCCGGTTGGGGCAGTGCAACAAATGTACGTACTGGCTGGTATGATGCTGGTTCTGCGAGTGTGGTCAAGGCCGAAACAGAACAAATCCAAGATACAAATGAAAATGGCGAAAAATTGTGCAGTGCCGATAATGGTCGTGTTGGCGTATGTAACACAGTTGATGCAGATGGTACATTATACACAAAACCTGTGATGATATCATACACAACA
>JAFOXU010000146.1 GCA_017425725.1 Alphaproteobacteria bacterium
AAATCCCCAAATTGGGGATTTTTTTATTCATCTTTGAATAATCTGGCGGGGTCGACAGCGCTGTTGCCACGGCGTACCTCTAAATACATTTCTGGTTTATCCGGGTTCATGCGTCCCACAGGTTCGCCGGCCAAAACCTCTTGTTCCAGTGCGACATCAATATTCCCAAGATTTGTCATAACAGTATTGTATCCATTTTTATGTGACATAATTACAACACGTCCAAAACCACGGAAACTGTCTGCAAATTTAACGACACCGTCTGCTGGCGCCAATACCAGTGCATCACCACGTGTACGGATGCGCCAGCCATCAGATTTCAACCCCAGTGCTGTTTTTTCGCCAAATCGCACAACGACACGCCCACGCACAGGCAAATTTAGCTTTCGCTTGGAAAATCTGGAATCTGCCGACATTTCCGAACTGCCGACACCTGCGGACAGTTCTGAAATACTTTTTGCACGTGCAGACAATTCACGCAACTTTTTTTGCAACGCAGACTGTTGACTTTTTAATTTTTCATTTTGCGCATTACGTGTTCGTAATAATTTGTCCAATTCCGATTTTTCACGGCTATATCGTTTTGCAGTACGGTCCAATTTTTCCTTTTCCACCGCCCTGGCACTACGAATTTTTTCCAAATCTTTGATTTGTTGTTCGGCAACCTGTATCTGTTCATCCAATCTGTCTGCGGCACCCGACAGCACAGCCGACATAAGCACATAATCACGCATATTTTCTGTATCAAAATTTGGATGCGATGCGACAAATAATATACTGGCCGCAGAATCAGACACAATACTTTGATTTTTTTGCATATCATTTGTCATTTTTGCCAATTGTGCATCCATTTCTGCAATTTTCTTTGCCATTTCACTGCGTTTATCTTCCAGTGAACTAACCTTGTCAGCGGCACGCACCAATTCTTTTTTAGTCTTGGAAATTTCCCTATCAGATGTTTTTACCTGTTGTTCCAGTTTTTTATTTTGTTGTTCTGTCTGTTTAATCTGGGCATTGATTTTAGACAACTCGCTGGCACCATGTACAGGTGCCGCACAAACAAAAAAAGCCAAAAGAATAAATATTAAACGCATGCTATTATATTATCAAAAAGTAAGTCCTGTTGCAAACAATGTCTAAAAATGTTATAATTGTTTATAACTTGGGGGGAAAAATGACAAAACAAACTAAATTTGAGAGTCCAATAAATTCAATATCTTCATTTTACGTATTGGCACACATGCTGTGCGAATGTTATTTGTATCCGCTTAACACACCTATACAGGTTCATACTGGTAACAAAACACATTCATTTTGTCTGGCATTTAACAAAGATGCAGACACAGTATATTTGGCCAGTATTGATACGCCTGTATCTGTCATTGAAAACATGGCAGAAAGAATACACGAACTGTTTATCAGCACACTGACAGATTTAGAAATACACATCGTATTTGTTAACATTGGAAGCATTGCAGAAAAAACACAAAAAACATTATCAAAAACACTTGCAAAGCATAATTCATCCGCCCTGTTCTTTACAGACCCGAATCGTGCCTATGATTATTTAACAAGACACATTGCGCCACACAACTTTCCAGATGACGAAACAATTGAATCATGTTGGGATTATATGGATGTCGCAATTAAATATCTTAATGCACAATAAAAAACAGGGCAATGCCCTGTTTTTTTTATTTGTTAATAACTTTCAAGAACGTTTTTTTGCCCTTTTGCACCATGTATTCATCCGCAACGGAAACAATATATTTAATATCTGCAATTTTGTTTCCATCGATTTGAATACCGCCCTGCTCGACCATACGTCTGGCCTCGGACTTTGATGCGAATAATTCTGTTGCAACCAAGAAATCCAAGATTCCCATATCGGCATCCATACTAATTTCAACACTTGGCACATTTGACATGTCTGCCCCACCACCGAACAACGCAGACGATGCATTTTCAGCCGCCACAGCCGCATCACGACCATGTGCAATTTCAGTTGCGGCAAATGCCAACACTTTCTTGGCCTGATTGATTTCTGCGCCCTGTAATGCAGCCAATCTGGCAATTTCATCCAATGGTATTTCCGTGAAAATTTTTAAGAATTTTTCAACCAAATCGTCCGGTGTATTGCGGAAATATTGATAATATTCGTACGGGGATGTCTTATCTTCGTTCACCCAAACAGCATTCCCAGCAGATTTACCGATTTTGTTACCATTTGAATCTGTAATCAGTGACGTAGACAGAACAAAAACTTCCTTGCCCAGTTTTTTGCGCACCAGTTCGATACCCATAATCGAATTCCCCCACTGGTCTGCGCCACAAAATTGCAATATACAATTATGCTGTTTATACAGTTCCAAGAAATCAACCGCCTGGAAAGTCATATAATTAAATTCCAAGAACGTCATACCATTATCCAAACGACGTTTAACAGATTCCATCGACAGCATACGTGGCACTGTAAAATCAGATCCAAAATCACGCAAGAAATCAAGGTGGCTGTAATTCTTCATCCAGTCATAGTTATCAACCATAATTGCCTGACCGTCATCAAAATTAATAAACTTTGAAATAGATTTACGCAGACCGGCACAGTTTTTTGCAATCTGTTCATCTGTCATCATTGGACGCCCCTTGTCACGACCAGACGGGTCGCCTATACGACCGGTTGCCCCACCGACCAATGTGATTGGACGATGTCCGAATTTTTGGAACCAACGCATCAACATTAATGACGCCAAATGCCCAACATGCAGTGAATCACCGGTTGGATCAGTTCCCCAATATGCAGTAATTTTTCCAGAATTTAATGCATCATTTAACGCATCCATATTTGATGCCTGATTAATAAAACCACGTGCTTCTAATTCTTGTAACAATTCATTTTGCATAATTAAAATCCTTTATCAGGCAAATAATAGCACGTATTTTCCCAACATGCAAGAAATGGGATTTTTTTATTTCCATGAACTTGGAATATCTGCATAATCAGTTAAGCCCGTTACACCACGATACATACTACCAACTTGACCACTGGTCGCATCCGGCCATATTTCATATAAATATTCACCATTTATTTTCACAGAATCACCGGTTAAATTTCGACAACCTCTAAATGTAGAACTAAACATGTTCGCTACAGGCGTGCCGGATAGATTTCCAAATAGATTTTCAGGAATATTACCTGTCAGACCACT
>JAFOXU010000092.1 GCA_017425725.1 Alphaproteobacteria bacterium
CCGCCACTGTATATGATGTATCATATTTTGCTGTTACCTGTGCTGGCGCATCCCCAGAACCAGTACCGCATGAATATTTCAAATAATACGTAATTGGCTTACAATCGTCTGCCGCATCATGATTTTCAGCACTTGTACCTGTTGCAACATACCCCGTATTACACGCAGTACACGCAGATTCTGCCGCACCACCAGTACTATAACCACCGACACAAACACCAGTCAACCCTTGGTCCGTAGCTGAGCTATATACATAATTACCGCCTTCACAATAATAACCAGGCAAACATGATGCACAAGCGTTACTACGCTTTGGTAAATACTGACCAGCCGAACATTTGGTCATTTTTGTAGTCCAAACTGCAAACAATGTTATATCTTTTATTGCTCTTTTTAACATATCTACATCGACCAAACCATTTTGATCAATCAATGCAGTTCCACTTCCATCTTCTGTGGTATAAAAACCCATAAATGCCGTTGCATCATTTGTTGGCGGCGTGATTTTTGTTACAGGATTTATGCATTTTTCTTCTTTATAAATACCGTCTTCATACTTTACGTACAGTTTATTTGGCGATGCCTCTACTGGATTAACTTTAAGAATACCTGCAGCTGTTGGGAACGAATCCAGTGTTATTGTGTATACATCTGGAATCCATCGTGCAAATAATATCATATCAGTTGTTTTATCCCATGCTTTTGCCGATGTTCCATCTGCATTATAATATTTATTACCACCAGATTTCGCCATTGTATCATAATACCCAGCAAGTGTATAATGTTCACGTGTTGGCACAGATGTTAATTTTGGCATTGCGCTGTCATACGTTGCGGTAACACTGGATGGCGAACCACCAGTTCCACCGTTTGCATTAAGTGTTACAGTATATTGATTTGCAGTACACTTTGTATTTGCCCCAGTACCAGAGAAGGTATACCCATCCTTACATGCTGCAATTGTGCACAAACCTGTTACACCAGTTGATGCATTCCAATTGGTCTGCTCCCATGACGTAACGCCATTGTTTTTATTTGGGCATGCTTCACACCCCGTATCGGTTGGAGAGCTGTTTATTAATCCTTTTCCACATTCTGTACATTCAAAACGAACGTTACTTGTGGCGACGGTATACGTACCAATCGGACATTCACCAATACCTTGGTCTTGTGTTTCATTAAACATATACGTACCACCTGTACAATAATGCCCATCTTTACACAACTCGCACTTTGTGGCGCCTGCGGGCAAATAATAACTTGCTGCGCACTGATATTCTATCGCTGTCCAATGTGCATATATCGTCGTACCGACTGCGATTGCCCATGTTGTTGTATATTTACGGTTACCATCGCTATCATAATACTGTGTACCACCGGTTGCAGACGTATAATATCCATCAAAAGTATACCCCATACGACTTGGTTTTGTAACTGTTGCAGGTATCTGTTGATTAAATGTCACAGATACAGACGACACTGATGATGTACCACCATTATGGTTCAGATTAATTGTATATGTATCTGGTGTCCAA
>JAFOXU010000179.1 GCA_017425725.1 Alphaproteobacteria bacterium
ATAGTTGTTAGGTAATGCTTCCTAGTGTGTGTTGTGGGATGTTGTGATACAGTTGCAATAAACAAGGAGGCATATATGAAAAAATTTTTTAAATTTGTTTTGGCAATGATAATTTCTTTCTTGCCAGGGATTTTTGGTGTCATGTTCACCCCCAGTCACAGCAATGACGTGTGGTACAATGCACTGAATAATTCTGTTTTTACACCGGATGGGTGGGTTTTTGGTTTTGCATGGACAATATTATATGCATTACTGGGTATTGCATTATTCTTGATTATGAATAATACAAAAACACGGTTGTCAAAAACCAAGGCATATCTATTATTTGTATCACAGATGTTTTTGAATGGATTGTGGACATATCTGTTCTTTGGTTTGCATATGGTTGGTGCATCTGTCCTGTGTCTGATTGCGCTGTTGGGCGTATCGTTCTGGATGATGTTTGCATTTAAACCAATCAGCAAGCCTGCATCATATTTAGTATGGCCTTATTTAATCTGGTTATGCTTTGCACTGTATTTAAACGGAACAATTTTGTTCTTGAATTAGTATTTTAATATTTTGACCTGTGGGTCACCGATATTTAGATACTGCAGCCCCAGTTCATCAATGTAATCGGGGCTGTAATTCTGTAATAATTTTATGTGGTGCTGAATTACAGACAGTGTTTTGGTTTCTGATTGCAGTTGTGCATGAACCTTGTTCAATTCCCATACGTTTAATGCAAATCTGGGTATGCTGACCGTACCAATAAACATACGTATAAACATTATTAATGCAATGATAGTTAACAAAATACCACCCTTGCCACGAATGCCACCGGACCAAGCACGGCCAAGAAAGCTAAATAAATTTTTGATTTTTTCCTTCATAAGTGTCATTATATCATAAATGTTTACAAAGAATCAAATTTTTGCTGCACCGCTTGCTGGAATTACAGATCGGCCGTTTCGACGCATTATTCGTGAATTTTCACCAGATGCGCCACTGGTAACGGAAATGATTTCATGTCATTCATTGGTTGGTGCGCATAAAAATTGCTTAAGAAATTTTGATAATTATGCAGATGAGGGTAATGTAGGCGCCCAGATTTTTGGTGCAAATGTTGCGTTGATGGCAGATGCCGCAAGAATTTTGCAGGATGCAGGGGCAAAATGGATTGACATCAATATGGGATGTCCAGTTCCAAAGGTTGCAACACGTGCTGGTGCAGGGGCATATTTAATGCAGGACCATGTGTTGGCAGGTAAAATCATGGATGCGGTCGTTCGTGCAGTGCAAATTCCTGTGTCGATAAAAACAAGGTTGGGCTGGGATGAACAACATCAGGATTGGACAGATTTAATCCGTATCGCAGGTGAATCTGGCATACGTTTCGCCACATTGCATGGTCGTACACGTGCGCAATTATATGTTGGACCGGCCAGGTTGCCTGTCATAGAAGACTGCCCAATACCAATTATTGCAAATGGCGATATAAAATCTGCAGATGATGTGATAATGGCGGAAAAATTGGGGTATAGTGGTGTAATGGTTGGTCGTGGTTTAATGGGGTGTCCGTGGATTTTGTCTGAAATTATGGGGGAAATGCCTCCATCAGATGTAGGCAACGTTGTTTTGCGTCATTTGGAATATGTATTGGAATATTATGGTGAAAAGACAGCGGTTCCAATGTTCAGAAAACATGCTGCATGGTACAGTGCAGGCATGAAAAATTCATCGGATTTTCGTATAAAAGTAAATCAAATATCAGATAGTAATCTCTTAAAGGTTGCAATTCGAGAATTTTGGGGTATTATCTAGGAAAATAATATATATCTTGGGGGTTATTAACATGACAGACGAATTAGTAGTAACAGAATCTAGTGTTGAAGTGCCTGTGGAAATGACTGCAGGTGAAATGTTGCGTAATGCACGCACAACAGGGCGTCGTAAACGTGAAATTCCAACAATTGCAAAGCAATTATGTATTCGTGAAGAATTTTTAGAGGCGTTGGAAAACGGGGACTATAATGCAATTCCAGAAACTGTTTATGTATTGGGTTTTGCACGTAATTATGCAATGGAACTGGGGTTGGATCCGGATGAAATTGTTGCAAAAATCAAAAAAGAAATGGGGCTGGTTGCAGATTGTGCTGCAGATGATGAAGATGTAAGTGCGTGCGCAATGCCAAGTATTAAAGATGAAGAACATTGGGCCAAAATAATGTTTGTAAAGTGCTATCAGTTTATTTATCAACACTGGCAGTGGTTCGCAGGTGCGTTGTTGGCAATTATTTTGACGGTTGTTTTAATTGTTGTTTTAACACCATCAAATGATGATGTAAAAGTCGCAGATAATAATGCTGTTGTTGTTGAAGAAGTTGTGGCAGAAAAATATAATTTACCTGTTCGTGAACGTTTTGGTACGGACAATCGTGATAAGGCAAATGTTGTTTTGCAAGCCGCCCAAGAATCTTGGGTCAAGGTTGAAGATGGTCGTGGAAATACTGTGTTTAGTCGTGTTTTGGTGCCTGGTGATATTTATTATGTGCCAGCAGGGGATAAGTACAAGGCTACATTTGGTAATGCAGGCGGTATTGATATTTGGGTTAATGGTAAACTGGTTCCTGATGTGGGGGCCGATCACAGCAGAAAATCAGGGATTTCATTATCACCTAAAAATTTAACTGCTGCAAAATAAGAACGATTTCACAAAGGGCGAAAAAAATCGCCCTTTGTATTGAAATGTTTAATCTTTTTTCTATATAAAAAATACTATGGCAAGTGTTATAAAAATTCGCGGTGCACGTGAAAATAATCTTAAAAATGTTGATTTAGACATACCAAAAAATAAATTGGTGGTCTTTACTGGCGTATCTGGTTCTGGTAAATCATCGTTGGCATTTAACACTATTTATGCCGAAGGGCAACGCAGGTATGTTGAATCTTTGTCCAGTTATGCACGTCAATTCTTGGATATGCAGAAAAAACCAGATGTTGATTTAATCGAAGGGTTGGCACCTGCGATATCTATTGAACAAAAAACAACGTCCAAGAATCCACGCTCAACAGTTGGTACCGTTACAGAAATTTATGATTATTTGCGTTTGTTGTGGGCACGTATTGGGGTGCCACATTCGCCTGTGACTGGGTTGCCGATTAAATCACAGACAATTGCAGAAATGGTTGAATGGACCATGAAGATACCATCTGGGGTTAAAATATTTGTTTTGGCACCGCTGGTTCGTGAACGCAAGGGTGAATATCGTAAAGAATTGGCGTTTTTGGTAAAGCAGGGATATCAGCGTGCAATTATTGATGGTGAAATTGTTGATTTGGGTGCCGTGCCCGTATTGGACAAGAATAAAAAGCATAATATATTTGTCATCGTAGATAGATTACAGATGCCGCCGTCTGATACAGATACAGAAGAATTTCAATCACGTTTGTATTCTTCATTCGAAGGTGCGTTACGTTTGGTGCCGGGGTCTGTGCTGGTGCGCCGTTTAGATACCAACGAAGATACGTTATATTCGCAAACATATGCGTGTCCTGTCAGTGGTTTTACTGTGCCAAAAATTGAACCTAGATTATTTTCGTTTAATGCACCAATGGGGGCGTGTCAAAACTGTGATGGTTTGGGCGTGCAGTTAAATATGTCGCCTGATTTAGTTGTGCCGGATCCAACCAAGTCTATATTAGGCGGTGCGATTGCGCCATGGTCACGTGGTGGTATGTTAAGTCAGTTTGAACATTTATTAGATGCCTTGCACAAGAAGTTCAAGATTCCGCTATCCAAGCCATGGCATACATTAACCCAAGAACAGAAAGATTTGGTCCTGTATGGCAGTGGGGATGAAGCAATAAAAATAAATTGGAATGGTTTTGTTTATGAAAAACCGTACGAGGGTGTTATTCCGAATATCGAACGTCGTTGGCGTGAATCTGAATCAGATGCGATGCGTTCTGAATTGGCAAAATATCAGTCGGAAAAGCCGTGTCCAGTATGTCATGGAAAACGCTTGAATATTCATGCGTTGTGTGTGCGTATAAATGGTGCGGATATTATGGATGTGTGCGATATGTCTGTTGATGAATGTCTGCGCTGGTTCCAGGATTTGCCAAATCATTTATCGAACAAGGACAATGAAATTGGCCGTATTGTTTTGCGTGAAATCACAGACAGATTATATTTCTTGCAAAATGTTGGATTGGGGTATTTAACATTATCTCGGATGGCTGGCACATTGTCTGGGGGCGAAGCCCAACGTATTCGCTTGGCGTCCCAAATTGGCAGTGGCTTGTCCGGTGTTTTATATGTTTTAGACGAACCGTCAATTGGTTTACATCAAAGTGATAATGATAAGTTGTTGGATACGTTAAAAATGCTGCGTGACAAGGACAATACTGTTATTGTTGTTGAACATGACGAAGATGCAATGCGTGGTGCAGATTATTTGGTTGATATTGGGCGTGGCGCAGGTATAAATGGTGGAAATGTAATCGCAGCAGGAACACCAGAACAGGTTATGAAATGCAAGGATTCAATAACAGGGCAATATCTGTCTGGTAAACGTCAAATTGCGGTGCCTGCAAAACGTCGTTCTGGCAATGGACAATCGATTATTGTTCAAGGCGCATGTGAAAATAATCTGAAAAATATCACGGTTGAATTTCCGTTGGGTAAGTTTATTGCGTTGACTGGTGTTTCTGGGTCTGGTAAATCGACGTTATTGTTAGATACATTGTATCCTGCATTGATGCGTGCGCTGTATAATTCAAAACTAGAAACTGGCAAGCACGATATTATTCGTGGTATGGAAAACGTGGACAAGGTTGTTGATATTGATCAGTCGCCAATTGGCCGCAGTCCACGCAGTAATCCTGCAACATATACAGGCGTGTTTGGCGATATTCGTGACTTTTTTGCATCCCTGCCAGAGGCCAAAGCACGTGGTTACACATCAGGACGTTTTTCATTTAATGTCAAAGGCGGCCGATGCGAGGCATGTCAAGGTGATGGGCAGATAAAAATAGAGATGAATTTTTTGGCAGACGTATACGTTGAATGCGATTGTTGTCGTGGGTCACGTTATAACGAAGAAACACTGGCCGTTAAATACAAGGGCAAATCAATTGCAGACGTATTAAACATGACTGTCGAAGAAGCGTACAGATTCTTTGTTAATGTGCCAAAAATTGCACGTAAACTGGAATTGTTAAAGCGTGTCGGTCTGGACTATATAAAATTAGGACAGAGTTCATTAGATTTATCTGGCGGTGAAGCGCAACGTATAAAATTGTCCAAGGAATTGGCTGCACGCAGTACTGGCGAAACAATTTATATCTTGGATGAACCGACCACTGGTTTACATTTCGAAGATATAAAAATGTTGTTATCTGTTTTGCATGAACTGGTAGAGCAGGGAAATACCGTAATTGTGATTGAACATAATCTGGAAGTTATTAAAACAGCGGACTGGATTATTGACTTGGGACCGGATGGTGGTTCCGGTGGTGGGCAGCTGATTGCCGCAGGTACACCGGAAGATATTGCCGCAGCCCCAGAATCAAAAACAGGACAGTATCTAAAAAAGTATTTGGAAAAGCCCGTAAAAAATATTAAGATGAAAAACAAAACAAAGGAGATATAAATGTTTGGTTTCGGAAAAAAGAAAAATAAGACTGTTGCAGAAAACATTACAGATGCAGATGTACGTGCTGCGGAAAAAGAATTAGGCGCAGATAAAATGTCTGCTGGGATGAAGGAAACTGCCCAACGTATGATGTCTGGTCAATTTGATATGAACGACATGTTGGCGCAATTGAAACAGATTAAAAAGATGAGTAATTTTAGCGGTCTGTTGAAAATGGTACCGGGGATGAGTGGCGCTGTGGCTGCAATGAAAGAAAAAATCAAAGATGGCAGTGTTGATGCACAAATCAAAATACTGGAAGCAATGACAGCAGCAGAACGTGCAGAACCAGAAAAGATTTTTGCAAATGCCAAGGCACGTATTGCCGAAACAGCAGGTTGCACTGTTCGTGACGTTGAACATATGATAAAACAATATACAAAAATGAAACAGCAAATGGCGATGATTCAGCGCATGGGTGGGATGGAGGCTGTAATGCAACGTATGCAACAGGGCGGTTTCCCAGGGGCAAAATAAGATGGAACGCATAGTTAGTGTTGATACAGAACATCAGTCAACATATGATTCTGTGGGTAAGACGGTGTTATATTATACTGTTAAAACGGCAAGCAATAAATTATTTCGTCTGCCGGCATATCGTTTTGTCGGGGTGCCAACCGTTGGTGCATCTATGGAATATATGGATGTAAATCAGGCGCCAGTTAATGCGTTAAAGGCATATTGGCGTGTTGTTGACAAGGTAAGGTAACAAGATATGCAGAAAACAAATAAACGACATCGTATACTGAAAGTTGAAAAGAGGGATACTTATAAAATAAATACAATTGTGCAGTGTTATATGGGCGTATTCGTTTATAAGACACTTACAGATACCTTCTATACTGTGCATACCAAACAGGGATGTGCTGCGTATGATGTTTCAAAAAAATTATTTAATGCAACGCCACAACCAGGTATGTTTATCAGATTGTGTAAAAATAAAAAACAATATGAAATCACAGGTCGTAACGGCAGATGAAAATATTAAACAAGAAAATTGCCAGTAAAAAATCTTCGGTCGCATGGTTGCAACGTCAGGCGGCTGATCCCTATGTTGCACGTGCACAGCGTGATGGCTATCGGGCACGTGCGGCGTATAAACTGATTGAAATGAATGAAAAGTTCAAGTTTCTGCGTAATGGTCAGGTTGTTGTGGATTTAGGGGCGGCACCTGGATCTTGGTCACAGTATATTGCACGCACATATCCAAAAAGCCGTATTTTTGCGATGGATTTGCTGGAAATTTCACCGATTGTTGGTGTTGAAACGTATCAGGGCGATTTTACATCTGATGCGGCATTGAATTGGCTGAACGAGAAATTAAATTTGCCGGTTGATGAATATGGACATGGGACTGTTGATGTTGTTGTGTCTGATATGGCGCCAAATACTGTGGGGCATAAAAAGACAGATCATATTCGTCAGATGGTATTGCTGGAATATGCGTTTGATTTTGCATTACGTGCATTAAAGCAGGGTGGAACATTCGTATGCAAATCATTTACAGGTGGCACAACTAATGAATTATTGAAACAGATAAAGGAAAATTTTGAATCTGTGCATCATATAAAACCGCCATCATCACGCAAGGACAGTGTGGAAATGTTTATTGTTGCGATGGGATTTCGTGGATAAAATTATAAAATAATCGGTTGCTATTTTTGTTGTTACAGTATAAAGTTACGTCAGAGAGGAAAAGGGGTATTTGTCTATGAAATATAATTTTCATATTGGAATGTGTGTTTGCGTAACGACGTGTTTTTTATATGTCACGGATGCCGTGTCGTCTACTACTGAACTTATTGATAATTGTAGTAGTTATAGAACAATGGCGACTTGTAATGCGGCGTCTAGTTGTACTTGGCTTGTGTTGTCCACTAGTAGTGGGGTCTGTACAAAAAGAGCTGGGCTAAGTCCAGATATACCGCTGGTACCGGGAGATGATGTGATTGAGGTGCAAACATGTAGTTCCAAGGTTGTGGCAATGTCTGCAGATTCATCTAATTGTCATGCGAATCCGTATTATCTTGTTACACAGCCGGATTATACCTATGTGCAGGAGGGAGTTAGCTGTACTTATAATAACAATGTTCCGCAGGTTGCATGTTATGCAGGGTATTATTATTATGAACCCACAGATTCATGCAAGCCATGTCCCGAAGGTTTTACATCCGAAGGTTATAGTATTTTTTCCGAGCTTTTAGGGGAGGGGACGAACAGTGTGGCGGATTGTTATCGTGATCCCGGTGAAAGTTATGAAAATGATACGGGATATTTTAGCTATTCATCTGCATGTTATTGTGA
>JAFOXU010000038.1 GCA_017425725.1 Alphaproteobacteria bacterium
AATGTAAGCATGTTATTTCTAGTGCGATGCATGGGTTGATAGTAGCAGATTCTTTTGGTATTCCAAATGTGAGAATGGTTTTGTCGGATAAAATTGCGGGTGGGGATTACAAATTCCGTGATTATTATTCTGCCTTAGATATGGACTTGCCAGATAAGATACTTATGACGCAAGATACAAAAATCACAGATACGAAATTTATTAGTGATAATTACAAGGTGCCACAAAATAAAGTACAAGAGATTTGCAAAGAACTTATACGAGTTTTTCCTTATAAGTACTGATGTATGGTTACATTATAAACAAATTCGTTTATATTTTAGGTATTTTTATTGATGGGTAACAAAAATTACCTTGAAAAATAAAGCGATATAATATATGTTTTTATTAGAACCCTAGGGATAGAGTTCGGGGACGTAAGACATCCTTTGTACGCACGGCGCAATGCGTCGTAATCCGCAAGTGTAATGCGGCGCAGTTGCGCCTTTTTTCTCGATAAATATGTCGGGAAGCCGTTGGTTATATAACAGGATTTATCCAAAGGCCAATGGGGTCATTTTGCGTATATGATTGTCTTAACTTCCCGACTGTCTTTTTGGCAGTCGTTTTTTTCTTGAAAATAATAAGGAGAAGTTATGCCAAAAGTATCGGTAATTGTTCCGTGTTATAATGTAGAACAATATGTTGCAAAATGTTTATCAACGTTATGCAAGCAGACATTAGAAGATATAGAAATTATTTGTATTGATGATAAATCAACGGATAATACATTACAAATTTTGCAAGAGTTTGCATCCAAAGATGACAGGATTAAATTATTTGAGTTATCTAAAAATTATGGTGTTGCTGTTGCACGTAATACAGGGTTAAATGCTGTCTCTGGCGAATATATAGGTTTTGTTGATCCAGACGATAGTGTTGATATAGATTTCTATGAAAAATTATACGCAAAAGCAATCGAAACATCTGCGGATATAGTCAGGGGCAATGTGCGTGTGATTAGTGCTAAAAATGGGAAAATCGAAAATAGTTGGTTCCATAATACTAAAATAGATTTGTATAATTTTGCCTCTGCATTTTGGTCTGCGATTTATAGAGCTGATATGATAAAGAAAAATAAAATCTTTTTCCCTGTTGGAATAACTGTTGCCGAAGATTCTGTGTTTTTAACCCAAGCAACTTTGTATGCAAATAAAATATGTGCAGCAGATAGCGTGAATTATTACTATTTGTTCAGACGTAATAATTCGCTGGATTCGGAATATTTATCGCATGCCAAGGCTGTGTCGAATATAAAGGCTTTTAATTTAAATTTAGAATATGTTTTAAATTCTAATCTTAGTATGGATAAAGCAAAAAAATATCTTCGCTATCATGTGATAGAACATTGTTTATATGAGCTTGCAAAAGATTATGAGCGTGTGGAAGATCAAAGAGAATTGTTTAATTTTATAGTAAAAATTCGTAATCAGTATGGATGGCAAGGATGGTTTGATAGAATTGTTCCAAAAAGATACTTAAAAGCTTTTAAGACAAATGATTTTGATAAAGCAAGATATTTGTTTGGATTAAAGCATAAAAGAATTTATTTGTTTGGCTTGTTGCCTATTATAAAAATAGAGAAGGTGGATGATTTTATGTGTTTTAAATTGTTTGATGTATTTCCGTTAATAAGGATAGAAAACAGAAAAATTTATTTGCTGTGTTTTGTGTTGCTGTTTAAATTGCGAGGATAGATGTAATTTAGTGGCGTGCCCAGCGGGATTCGAACCCACAATCTTCACCTTCGGAGGGTGACGCATTATCCAGTTCTGCTATGGGCACTGCAACGTATATTATATAATATTTATGTAAAATTGCAAGGTTGGCAAATGGTTATCTGCACCGGTCAATAATGTTTTTTATTTTGTATTTTATGGCGCCGGGTGTATGTAATATTTTGTCTGCGCACCATAGTAATTTAGTGTTAGGTTTATGGCCTGTTAATTTTTGGTATTCTTGGACTAATTCGTTTGTGTTCTGACAAGGATAATGACGAAATAAAGTTATTGCTTGTATGCTCAGATTGCTAATAGCAATAGAATCTAAATCGATCAAATGTACTTCTTGTGTTTCTGGTGAATACAAAATGTTTCTTGGGTATATATCGTTGTGTAACAGGTATTGTTTGCCAAATAATGAAGATATATAAAATATTTTTCTGTATAATGATGTTGCGCCTAAACAGTTTATGATGTCAAAAAATCTTGGACAATGCGGTATTGATATTTCAGATGTTTTGATTTGTGATATTTTATGTTGGATTTCTAATGCTTTTTTATATGCGATGAAAATATGTTCGTCTGAAATTCCATTTTCAATTAATTCGTGCAGTGTTTTTTCTGGTCTGTATTGATATGTTTCAAACCATGTGCCAAATAAATTGTGTACAGTTGTTTTTGGAATGCTTATATCGTGTGAATTTAATATATCGCTGATATGTTTGTTGTGCAGAATTATTTCTTGTTGATTAAATTTGCATACTAACGTTTGATCTTTTGTATCAACAATGTATATTGCAGGCGCAACCCATCCCAGTACCTGTGGTTTACGAATATTATGCGCATCCGGAAAGAAGTGCGTAATTACAGCATGGTAAAAATTGTCATCGTGTTTGTTCATATGGATTATTTTTGTTTTGTCTGCGAATGATGCCACAATACTTTTTTCCCAAAATTATTAGCATTTGCCATTGTTTTGATGCGTGTGCGGTTTATTTTTTTGTTGCTGATTTTTTCAAAGTAATCAAACAGTTCTGTAATTTCAAAACCCAGTTGTTGGTATTTGGTTGCCATTGCACCAAAAGCATAGTTGATATTAGATACTGCGATTGAGTCTGTGTCTACAAAACCAACCAGATGTCCATCTGATGATACGACAGTGTTCTTTGGTGTAATGTCAGAATGAAATACGGCATTATCTGCATTGGTGCCACTGTTCATTATATATACCAGTGCCATGCATATCTTGCCAAGTGTGGCGTTGTTTACGTTTGTTACATCTGATTTTGTAACGCAGTGTATGTGCTGAAAGGGTGTGTTTTCTAATGTTTGTGGTGCGATTTTACACATTTTTGCAAAATTATCCAGTATTTCACGATATATCTGACGTATTTTATTTGCTGTAATACCATTTTTAACGGCTTCGAATAATGTTGTGCCGGGTAATTGTTCGTATTCTTCGAAAAA
>JAFOXU010000186.1 GCA_017425725.1 Alphaproteobacteria bacterium
AGCCAGGATCAAACTCTCAAGTTCTAAAAAAACCTGTTAAGTAAGTCCCGTGCATATAAACAAAAGCTGACTATTTAATAATCAGTTCGTCTTTACATATATATTATTCGCAAGACAAGTTTTTAACGAGGTTTAATATGTAAACCTACTACCTGTCTAGGATATGCACTTTTGACTTAGTCAAAGTTTGGATATTCCAAATTCAACTGTCTGCACATCCCTTCTTGAATTTTGATGAGCTGCTTTTATTCACAATGTTTGCGTAATTTATCGGAACCCTATTCTTACTGTTTGTTCCGTAAACCGCAGAATTTCAGGGGTTGAGTTTCTTTTGTTTTGTTGTCTCAACTTGAAAGCCCGTATACTATGCGCTTAAACTTTCAAAAAGTCAAGCAGAATTTCGAAAATAATTTTAAAAAAATTTACTAAAACCGAAAACCGCTTGATTTTTCGGCTTTTTTTACATCTGAAAAATCTCTTATTTTATTTTATGTCATACAAAAAATGATTCGTTTTTCAGATTATTACGATTCGGTTTTATTCGATTCGTAACTAAAAACGATACACAACCCCCAGTTTTATCATTGGAAAAAACTTAAAATCAGACAATTTATCATTTCCTTCTTGCGTCGCACGTGCAACATCATTATCAAGTGCAGGAATTGTGATGGGATTCCAAGCAGCCATTTCTTTGTTATACATATATAATTGTTCATGCGGAATATCTAATTCCAACCTGGCAGCCCTGTTGGTAAAGATAACACCAGCGTCAACAAACATAGAAAAGCCGCAAAACAAATCTATATCAAAACCTGTGCCAAGATACGGCCCATGAAAATTCCAATCAATCGATGCAACACCGCCAAAGTTATTACCGTTATAGTAATAATGATCGCCAGCCAAGTAAAAATAAAAACGCTGACTGGGCGCACTTTCTATTTCACCAAAAATATCCGCATCTAAATCCGCAGCACCCCACGCATACCCACCAGAGATACGCCATGCACCCGCAAACGGATAATAATCAAGCAACATAGACATATGCCACGAATCAAGCCGCCCATTATCTATCTTGACACCATCACCAACAGATATACCGTCACGCATCCCAGAATCAATCGCAGAATCGACCGCAGATTTTAATGCATCAACGCTGGCAACATCAATACGCACACCAAAATGACGCAAAAAGTATGATTGAGCACCCTTGTTATAAAATCCCGCAGAAACATTTAGTCCCGTTGTTGCAGACACACCAACACCAAACTGTAAACCATTAACAGCAAACGCATTGGTACATAACAAAGAAAGAAACAGTATCGTTATTTTTTTCATACAACACAAATTACATAATATACGCCCGTATGGCAACGGGCATATATTCCAATAAAAAAAGCCGCCAATGGCGGCCAATTATTAGAAACGATACATAAACCCAACCTTGACCATTGGATAAAACTTTAAATCATCCAATTCAGATTGCGCATCTGCCAATGCTTCATCGATAATATCATTAACCGTTTCTTTGATTGTATCATTGTCAACAGGCACCCCGTTCATATACAAATTATCAAACGGCACATTCAAATCCAATTGTGCAGATTTGTTCGTAAAGACAACACCGGCGTCCATATAGATTTTAAAGCCTGCAAACAAACCAAAATCAAAACCCGTACCCAGATATGGACCACGATAATCCCAATCAAATTCTGCGGTACCATGGACAGAATTTCCTGAGTACTTAAACTGATTCCCACCCAATTCAAATTCATATGAACCACCATCCAATTCGTTAATAGTCCCTGCAATGTTTGCAGTTGCCTGCAGTTCACCAAAATAATAACCACCTGTTAAACGCCAACCACCCAAGAACCACGTATTGCCAAATGGGTAAAAATCAACCATTGCTGCATAATGATGTGCATCAATATCAATATCAGATATTGCCAAATTATCACCAATTTCAATATCATCACCCAACACATCATTTAATAAATCATTAATATTTGATTTTATTGGCGATGTTGTTCCGAAATCAAAACGAACACCGAAACGCTTTGCCCAGAAAGAATCAAAATCTTTGTTTGCGTATCCGATAAAACCATTCAAACCACTGGTCGCAGATACACCTGCGCCAATTTGAAAACCGTGCAGGAAAGATGACTTTTTCTGTTCCACAACTTCTTCTGGAATATCTGCGCTCTCTTCTGTTACAACATGTTCCGTATCTGAAATTGTTTCTGCCGTTTCTGCAACAACCTGTTTTTCTTCTGTAACAGGTTCTGTCACAGGCGCATCCGTCGCAAATACAGGTAATATAATAACTGAAAACAATGCAAACATTGATATTTTTTTCATATCTTTCCCCTTTGTTGGTTATCTATTCCTATAGGATAAAAAGAAATCATACACAACACAACAAAAAACATGTTTTAATGACGTATTTTTTGTGATATAATAATAGGCATGAAAACCAAAATATTTATCTTTTCATCCCTGCTGTGTCTGTATGGGATAAGTGCTGGCAACGCATCTGATTGTGTTGGCACCGATTGTGATATAGAACAAATTACATACGAAGAAATTCAAGAAGTTACACACGTTTCAGAACCTGTATGGGATATGTCTGATGTACCATTACCAACGGCACAACCAATTGTTGTGCCTGCACATAATGTAAAAATATATTCTGTAAAACCAACTGTGCCGGACAATCGTCCTGCGTTGTGGGACGGTTCACGTGGTAAACAAAACATAAAATTATCAGACAAAACTGTCGATTGGGAAAACGGTGTGCCAATCTGGGATGATTCAATCGCAAGTTATAAATACAAAGATTTTTCAGACTGGTTTATCGAACCTGCAGAAGAGATTGTTATTACGAACACAATTGGACCACTGGCATTGTATGAACAAAATATGGCAGATGCCACGAAAACACTGGAACGTGTCGAAGAATTATTGGCACCTAAAAAGCCATCTGGTGATTTATGGTCAACAGTTACAAACAAACCAAAATACACCGCCCAAGATATGACAGCTGCCGTATCTGTAGCATTCCAAGAGATAAACAATGACGGCTGTCCATTTGAAACAGATGCAGAGTGCGAAATTTGGCGTAAAAAACCAATTGTTCGCGAGACTGTATCTCCTCGTAGTCCGAAAATACGTGACGCAAAGTTGTATGATTTTATCGCAGCAGCGGCGTGTAACCCAAACATCAAGGCAAATCACCCAGCCGCAAAGCCACTGTTGGAAAGATATAAGATGCTGATGGGGAATGCCCAAGCATGTTGTACAGACGGTATGGCATATTCATTACAACAGGCAGGCGCCAGCGCAGATTTGATTTACAAATTCTTGTCTGACGATGCAAACTTTTACGGTTTTGGCAGCCGCTGTTTAATGATGACAGATTATGATTTAGATACACAATACCCAAATACTGCAACCGCTGTGGTCGCAGCAGACGTCAGAAACGGGTGTTTGTGCCGTGGCCGCCAATGGTTCAAGGCTATGCTGGCCCCATTTGAACAAGCATACAAGGCATTACCAGAATTTAAAGACACAGAATTTTATTACACATATACAGATGGATTAAAGCGTGAAATTACTGTATCTGTAAATAATGACGTTCAAAATGTGTTAAAACAATTAGAACAATGCCCATAAAAAAATCCCCATTTTGGGGATTTTTTTAATCAAGGGTGCGCAGACTTATCTTTTCTTCGTCTACGATAACCAATTTGCCAGAATTTACACCAAATCGACGTGCAGCATTAAAACCGTCACGCATCCCAAACAATTGATTATCGTAAATTGGGAAAACACCACGCAATAAGCATAATTGATTCGCAATCACAGATTCATTACATACAGCAATTACTGGTATATCAGGTTTACGGCATGAAATTTCCGTTGTTGCAATCGTATCACGGGCAAAAACAACAATTGCAGAAGCCTTGTTCAAATATGCCATAGATGCAACAGAACGAGACCAGTCATTTTCCGGAATATTTTCAACACGTGACCAATCATACGGATTAGCAATTGCATCACAGTCTGCATGCATTAAAATATTCGCCATTGTTTCAATAGTGTTTACTGGATTTATACCGATTGTTGTTTCTTCGGACGTCATGGTCGAATCTGCACGTAAATATGCAGCATTTGCAACGTCTGTGATTTCTGCACGTGTTGGAAATTCACTGTTGACCATTGAACCCAACATTTGTGTTGCAACAATTACAGGTTTATTCATCTTTCTGCATTCACGAATTATATGACGTGAAATCGCAGGCACTTCGGCATATGGAACTTCGACCGCCAAATCACCACGTGCAATCATAATACCATCAGCAGCAGATGCAATTTCTGTGATACGTTCCACCGCATTTGGACGTTCTATCTTTGCAATAATTTTTATCGGATGAGATGTATGCTGTGAAATAAAATCACGAACCTCGGCAACATCTTCGGGACGTTGTACAAAAGATATCGCAACATAATC
>JAFOXU010000095.1 GCA_017425725.1 Alphaproteobacteria bacterium
ACCCAAGAACACTTGATACGTATGCGTGCAAATGTGTATTTCTTGGATGCGAATCGGGCGGCATCAGAACTGGGGTTGGGTAATCGTATAAATACGTTTATCATGTTGAACTTCTTTAACTTGACCCAGGTTATTGACCCGAAATTGGCCGCAGACAGTGCCAAGGTCGCAATTGAAAAAACATACAAGAAAAAGGGTATGGATGTTGTGGCTGCGAACTGGGCAGCTGTGGACAAGGCGTCTGAATATTTACAATATTATAAATTGCCATCTTCTGTGTCTGGATTTGCACCAGACTTTGTGCCTGCGATGACGTTGGACACCCCGGCCGAGATTGCAGGTACGTTGGGTGAAATTGCTGCACAACGTGGTGATAGCATTCCTGTATCTCGTTTCCGTGTTGATGGTGAATTTGGTGGCGGACAATATCCTGTGGGAACGTCCAAGTATGAAAAACGTGCGATATCAGACAAGGTTGCATCCGTAGATATTGATAAATGTATCCAATGTGGAAAATGTGCAATGTTGTGCCCACATGCGGTTATTCGTATCAAGGCCATGACCGAAGAACAGGCCAAGAGGCTCGCACTAAAGGCATTAAGGTCGTTCCAATGAAAACACCTGAATTGGGGCCAAATATGTACTTTACAATCAATATTTCGCCTGCGGATTGTACGGGCTGTAACATATGTGTAAAACATTGTCCTGTTTCTGCGCTGTCAATGGTTCCTGCCAAGGATGTAATGGTAAAACAACAGGCAGAATTTGATGCAGCAGAACAAATACCAAATATCGATCGTGCAAAATTAAATTTAAACATTCCAAAGCATGTTGAATTGTTGCCACACTATTTTGAATTTCCTGGGGCATGTGCAGGATGTGGCGAAACACCATATGTCAGAATGTTGGCGCATTTATTTGGGGACAAGATGGTTGTAGCAAACGCAACAGGTTGTTCGTCAATATATGGGGCGAATTTGCCGACCACACCATGGACATGTGATGCAAATGGTCGTGGGCCTGCATGGTCAAATTCGCTGTTCGAAGATAATGCAGAATATGGTCTGGGAATGCGACTGGCGTTGAATCAGAAACGTGATAATTTAAAGGCATTATTGTTTGAACTGGGGATTGGAAATGTCGAACAGATGTTTGATGAAACAGATACATTAAAACAGCGTGAAATCGAATCGAATTTACGTAAACAGTTGGCAAATATCGATGGCGACAGGGCAAGACTTGCAGAAAGTTTAGTCGGTGAAATCGTTGATAAATCTGTATGGGTTATCGGTGGTGACGGCTGGGCGTATGATATTGGATATGGTGGTGTTGATCATATATTGCACAGTGGTGAAAATGTAAATATCTTGGTTCTGGATACCGAAGGTTATTCAAATACCGGTGGGCAACAGTCAAAATCTACGCCGTTTGGTGCCAGTATGAAGTTTGCAATTGGTGGTAAAGATCATGCCAAGAAAGATTTAGGTATGATTGCGATGATGAGTGGCGCATATGTCGCACAAATTGCAATGGGGGCAAACCAAGCCCAGGCGATTCGTGCATTCCGTGAGGCTGCATCATTTAATGGCCCATCAATTATATTGGCGTATGCGCCATGTATTGCGCATGGTTTTGCATTACAAAATGGTCCAGAACATCAGACACAGATGGTACAAACTGGCGCATGGCCGTTATTCAGATTTGACCCACGTTTGATTGACGAAGGTCATAACCCATTAACCATGGATTCTAATGTAGATAATCCAGCACCACTGGAAGAATTTTTGAAAACAGAATCTAGATTTGGTGCGGCACGTGCTGCAAATCCACAGTTTAATAAGTTGGTTGACTTGGCCAAGGCAAATAATGCATATAAAAGTGAACTGAAAAAGCATATTGCACAGTTTGCAATGCTGAATAAACCAAATGTCAAAGAAAATGGGGAAGGTTAATATGAAAAAAATATTTTTGATATTGGCGATTTTGTTATCTGCATGTACATTCCAGACCAAGCATCGTGGATATGTTTTTCCGGATAACTTGTCAGAAAAAATTGCGAATATAAAGACAACGAATGCGCTGATTGATGAAATCGGTTCGCCACAGGTCAAGACTGTTTATGGTGATACTGTTTGGATATATTACGGTGCAGATGAAAACTATCGTGGACCATTGGCGCCAACATTTACAAATGAAACAGTGTTGTTGGTTTGGGTGCGTGGTAACCGTGTATTAAAGACACAGGTTTTGCACGATGTTGATTTGCCAGATGTTAAGATTGCAGATGGTGAAACACAGATACCTGCGGCGATTGAACTGAATGCAATTGAAGAGTTGTTTAATAATATTGGTCGTTTCAGCCCTGCGGGTTTGGGACAGTAAAAAATCCCCGTGTGGGGATTTTTTTTGTATTGTATAAAGACTAAAAAAAGTGTATAATTATGTGCATGAGAAAGAGAATATTTTGTACTTTTTTATTGTTTGTTATGTCTGTTTGTACCGCTGGTGCAGGCGATATGTCATGTGGTGATGGTTATGTTTTGGCCGAAACACGTGAAAAGATTGATGGTGTTGCCGTATATGAATGTCAAAAGTTATGGTGTATTGATTTAGAAAATGGTAAAAAAATGGGTAATGGGGCCAAGGCTAATGTTGGCTATACCATGACGATGGATACTATCAAATTATGTGATAACGATAAAAATTGTGTTGAATGTTGGGGCGATCGCAAATGGTGCGCAGGCGAGGCACCAGGATACTGGAATCCAAAATATGGTGCATATACACGTAATGGTGATGACAATGCGACGTATGAATCGTATCAAAAGGGATCTTGTTTCGCATGGCGTTTGGAAAAGCCACAGTGTGAAAATGGTCAGACTGCGATTTTGCAAGATAATGAATGGATTTGTGCGACTGTCGATGCAGGTTCTGGGGTGTCACGTGGGTCTTCTGTGCGCAGAACAGGTTCGTTGCGACGGTTATAAGTGTGAATTTATTCCCTTGGGTTTGCCCAAGGGATTTTTTTTCGTCAATTATTTGTTTTTTGGTTTTTTTGTGGTATAATACCTGGGACAGAGAGGATGGCAACCGTAAAAGGGTATGATATTATGCCAAGTAAAAAATTAGATTTTAAAACAGGACAATATGTTGTTTATCCAACACAGGGTGTGGGTAAATTGTTGCGTATCGAAGAACAGACAATCGCTGGTCAGAAGATAAAAATGATGGTGATTGACTTTGAACGTAATCATATGACATTGCGTGTTCCGCTGGAACGTGCCGAAATTTCTGGGCTGCGTCCATTGACCAGTGTAAAAAAGATGGACGAAGCAATCGCATCTGCCAAGGGGCGTGCCGGTGCAAAACGTATGATATGGGCACGTCGTGCAGCGCAATACGAAGAAAATATTAATTCTGGCGACCCAATGAAATTGGCCGAGGTGGTTCGTGACCTGCAACGTCGCAGCGCTGCGGACACGATGACATTTTCTGCACGTCAACTGTATTTACGTGCATTGGAACGCATGGCCCAAGAATTTGCAGTATTGCATAAAATTGATTTAGATGCCGCA
>JAFOXU010000210.1 GCA_017425725.1 Alphaproteobacteria bacterium
CCCCAGAATGTCCCCAGTAAGCCCAAGAATATCAAAATGTTTGTTATATAGCGTACAGATTCACGGGAATCTTCGAAACGTAGCAGTATCATGTCTGATACACTGTCCAGTGTTGATTCAGAAATCTTGCGTGGGCGTGATGATAATATCTGGGCCACAGGACGTAATAAATTTGGCATGCGTACAACCCCACCACGCCCAGTTGTATAACTGTATAACCATTTGTATTCAGGTAATAATTGAAAAATCTGAACAAAACATAGACCAATGCCAAACAGGGTGGTGCCAATAATTACGCCGTTTAACCATATGTTGGCGGTGGCAATCTGCATAAATTCAGCATTGAAATACAGCACCAACGCCAATACCAATGTGGTAAACAGCGCCATGCGATTCAATACAAAATGAAAGTGCTTGTTCATATATATACAATCCCTGCCTGATAATAGAATCTTAGTAAATTTTTCTAAATCCTGTCAATAGGGATTTGTTTGACAGATGCGGATTAAAAAATACTTGATTTTTGTAAGAAAATTGCCATAATTAGGTTCGTTCCTGCTGATGGCATGGTGCCGTTGGCTATATAAACCAAAGGAAATAAAATGGCTTATTACGAAAGCGTCTTGGTTTTTCGCCAGGACTTGACTGAACCGCAGGTAAAAGAAAAAGCGGCTAAATTTACAGAAATCATCAAAGAATTGGGTGGTGACGTTAAATCAACAGAATTCTGGGGATTGAAAAACTTGGCATACATCATTCGTAAAAATCGCAAGGCTCATTACGTTATGTTGAATATCGAATTGCCAGGTGCACAAATCGCAGAACTGGAACGTCGTTCTCGTATTGATGAAGACGTTATTCGTTTCTTGAATGTACGTGTTGAACAATTGTCAACAACGCCTTCTATCATGATGAAAAAGAACACAGAGGAGGCAGAATAATGGCAGTTCGTGCAGCAATTTATCGTAAAAAATCAAACCCTTTAAAGGGCAAGGTTATTGATTATAAAGATGTAAAATTATTGTCACATTATATCACAGAACGTGGTAAAATCGTGCCAAGTCGTATCAGTGGTGTTTCTCAGAAAGATCAACGTGCATTGGCAAAGGCTATTAAACGTGCACGTCATTTGGGATTGATGCCATTTGTTCGTAACAATTTAGGTTAAAAATAATATTTGGGATTTATTCTCTAACTTATAAAAACAATAAGGACAGATTATGAAAGTTATTTTAACAGAAAAAATTACAAAATTAGGCAATATTGGCGATACAGTCGAAGTTAAAACAGGGTTCGCACGTAACTATCTGTTGCCAAATGGTAAGGCAATGCGTTTAACACGTGAAAATGTTGCGTTGTTCGAAGCAAAGAAAGCAGAATTGACAGCACGTCAAGAAGCAGCAAAGAAATCAGCAGAAGCAAATGTAGATGCAGTTAAAAATGCAAAATTACATATGATCCGTCAGGCTGGTGATACAGGTCAATTGTATGGTTCTGTATCAACACGTGATATTGCACGTATGCTGAAAGAAATTGC
>JAFOXU010000198.1 GCA_017425725.1 Alphaproteobacteria bacterium
ACGTGTGCCAAGACGGCCGGATATTAGGACCCGTTCTGCAGTGTTTTTTGCGCCAAATAATGGAAATATATTTATGTCTGCTAATTTTTTTGTCATTTCTGAAATTACAACAGCGGTTGTTGTTGCGTCTGTGATTATGCAAAATGTCCCCATCGGACGCAGTCTGGATACGCAGTGTGCGACCCAATTTGTTAAATCGGCATTATGGTGTGCATTGTGGCGTGCCGGTGTGCCTGTGAAATAAGGTGGATTTGTGATAACTAAATCAAATGTGCGGTCTGTGCGCCATGTGCATATGTCTTGATTGTCTAAATCTATATTTTTATCATTTAATAATATGTTCTTGCGACATTCTGTTAGCATTTCTGATGAATTATCAATGCCAAGTATTTGTGCGTCTGGATTGTTTGCCAACAGGCATAATGATACACCACCTGTGCCAATGCCGACATCCAAGACAGTTTTTGCGGTCTTGGGTGCAAATGCAGCCAGCCATACTGCATCAGATGTTGGATTATAAAAACCACGGTGCATTTTTACACGGCCACCCATTAATGTAAAAATATCTTGTTTTGTACTCATAGGTATTTATAATAAACGATTGAATTTAAAAGGCAAGTTTATGTTAAATGATATTACAGTTGTAGAAAGTGCAATAAGTGCGTTTAATAATGCGGCATTGGTGGGACCTGCGTTTTTATGGTGGTCAGTGTTGATGATACCATTGTTTTTTATGGTGCGCTTGTATGGTAATGATTTTATTGCACGTATTGGATGGAAAACGGATGATTTGTTGCCAAAAGTATCTGTATGGACTGTGATTTTTGTGTTGTTATGGGTTGTGTTGTTTGGTGGAAATTATGCCGTGTTGCGTGATGATTTGTCTGTGTTGCCGATGGTTACGGCTGTTATTTTATTTTTATCTGCATTGTTTGTGTCTTCGCATGTGCGTAAAATGCCTCTGCCCCACATGGGTTGGAGGCAGTGGTTATGTGTCTTGACTGCGATAATACTGATTGCGTCATCTGATATGCATGCGTGGTGGGGGGCGGTATTGCAAATTACTGCATTTGTATTGGGTGTTGTGTTTGGTCGTTTTGCAGGTTCTGAAATGCGTCCGATGGGCGGTTGTGTGTTGATTATGATGACGACCGTTTTTGCGGTATTAATGCAGCCAGAATTTTTTAGATTTGGTCAATTGGGCAATCTGACGATTTTTCATTTGTTGGCAGTATTGGTGTTTGGTATCACTGCTGTTGCCGCAGTTGTTGCATCAAATGTAAAGGCGTGTAACAAGATTAATAATTCGCTGTTTATAAAACTGAAATGGCTGTGTCGTGTTATTGCGTTGTTGGCGATATCGCTGTTTTTATTGACCGAGGCTGTGCCAGTGTTTATAGGCGCATTGGCGATGTGTGCAATTGTTTTTGCGTTGTCTGTATATCATGCAAAATCGTCAATGTTTGATTTAGGAAACAAATTGTTTGCAGTGTGTTTGTTTTCTTTTGGTGTTATAACGGTTATGCCTGTGATAAGTGCGTTGGGATTGATTTTTTGGATGAACACCAAAAATGTAAATTTCTGGCATGAAATCAAGGTGTTGTTATAATTTGTTATATTTCTTTAATTCCATTTTTGGTTGTAATACGATATTATTTCAATTGTTATTAATATAAATAAAGCGAGAAATAATATGCAAATACATCCAACCGCAATTATCCACGAGGGTGCAAAACTGGGAACAGACTGTAAGATTGGCCCATATTGCATTGTTGGTGCAAACGTTGTTTTAGGTGATCGTGTCGAACTGATTTCACACGTTGTTATTGATGGCAAGACGACAATCGGTGACGATTCAATCGTTTACCCTTTTGCTGTTCTTGGTGTGATGAGTCAAGATTTAAAATGGCAAGATGAATCCACGATGACAGGATTGCGTATTGGCAAAAGATGCAAAATTCGTGAATATGTAACAATTCATTCTGGGACACCTGCGTCTGATGGGACTGTTATCGGTGATGATTGCCAGATTATGGTTAATGCGCACGTTGGGCATGATTGCAAGATTGGGAACAGTGTTGTTATGTCAAACTTGGTTCAAGTTGCAGGCCATGTAGAGGTTGAGGATTTCGCAATCTTGTCTGGTGGTTCGATGGTATTGCAATTTGCACGTGTTGGTCGAAATGCGTTTGTTGGGGGAATGTCTGGTGTTACTAATGATGTGTTGCCATATGCGATTTATGATGGCGCACGTGCAGTATATCGTACAATCAATCGTGTTGGTTTGATGCGTCATGGTTTTTCAAACGAAGATATGCATGCAATACATTCTGTGTATTCTGCGGTATTTCGTTCTGACGAAGGAACTGTGGCAGAACGTTTGGCCAAGGTACGTAAAGAAGTTAAAAATAACAAATACGCAATGGATGCAATCGATTTTATAGAAAACCGTTCAAAACGTGGTATCGGCAGTGCGAAAAATGCAGAATAAGAAAAAGCGTATTTTTATAATCGCAGGTGAAGTTTCTGGGGATGTTTTGGGTGGACATATTATGTCGCATGCCAAATCTGCTGAATTTGTCGGTGTCGGTGGTGAAAACATGCAACGTGCCGGATTGAAATCACTGTTTCCAATGTCTGATTTATCTGTTATGGGAATTGTAGAGGTTTTGGCACATGCAAAAACGCTGACAAGACGTATTAAACAAACGGTTGATGCAATTCTAGAATATAAACCAGATTTGGTGTTAACGATTGATTCGCCCGGCTTTGCAAGAAGTGTTATTAAACAAATTCGCAGCAGTAAATCTGGTCAAGATTTAATCGCAAACGGTTTGCGCTTTCATCATGTTGTTGCGCCCCAGGTTTGGGCGTGGCGTTCTGGGCGTGCAAAAAAGTATGCAAAAATTTTTGATAAGTTATATGCGTTTTTCGATTTTGAAATCCCCTATTTTACAAAATATGGATTAGATACGGTGGCTGTTGGACACCCGATTGCAGATGGTTTAATCGGAAAATATAAAAGCAAACAAACAGAACAGATAATCACACTGATACCAGGCAGCAGAATGAGCGAGGTTAAAAGATTACTGCCGTTAATGCGTGATATCGTTGATAGATTGGTTCGTAACGGATACAGCAAATACAGATTTGTTATACCAACAGTGGAAACAACGGTTGGATATATTGAACAAGAAATAAAAAAGTGGCCGGTAAAACCGGAACTGTTGCCGTCAACAGACAGATATGATTTATATGCCAAGACGTATATTGCTGTTGCAGCCAGTGGTACTGTATCTGCAGAACTTGCGATGTTGCACGTGCCCACAGTTGTTGTGTACAAGATGAATCCGATAACAATGTGGATTGGGCGCAGATTGATACATGTTAAATGGGTGTCTTTGGTTAATATATTGTTGAATCGTGGTGTGTTGCCAGAATGCTTGGGCGGTGATGCAAATGCAGAAACCGTATTGGATGCAGTGCAACAGTTAACAATACCATCGAAACGCAAAAAGATGATAGATACATTAAAAAGCGCAGATGATTTATGGCGCAAGCCGGATGGTGGTGCGGCATCGTTAATTGCATCTGATATTATAAAATAAAAAAGGCATCATATGATGTCTTTTTTATTGGAACATATGTGTTTTTTATGATATAATGTGTACATAAGTTCAAGGAGAAAGAATATGCGTTTTTTCATTATCGGGATTTTTTGTTTGTTTTGTGGGGCTGCGTTTGCACAAACGTCAAC
>JAFOXU010000194.1 GCA_017425725.1 Alphaproteobacteria bacterium
AGGGGTTGTAGCTCAGCTGGTTAGAGCGTCTGCCTGTCACGCAGAAGGTCGCGGGTTCGAGCCCCGTCAATCCCGCCAGCTATTCACACCGTTCATACGAACGGTGTTTTTTCTTGTTTATTATTGCGATTTTTGGTTTATAATGTCTTCAAGTGATAGAACCCAAAGGAGAAAACATGAAATTCAAATTTATCGCAACTGGCATTTGTGCATTAGCATTGGCCGCATGTGGTAACAGCGATCAAAACCCAGAGGTTTTAAAAGGATTAAACTTTGTATCTGCCCAGCCTGGGGTTGACATTACATTATCTTTTGATCCAAACGAAATGCGTGTATATGGCGGTGTTGTTAACAGATATAATGGCGCATACACCGCAGATGGTGACGAAATTAAATTTGACGGCTTTGCATCAACAATGATGATGGGCGCACCAGATGCGATGGAGATTGAAACAGAATATTTCCAATTTATGCCAACAGTTGAAACATACGAATATTCAGACGGAAAGTTGACCTTGGTTGGCGCAGACGGCAAAGAAATTGTCTTTGTTCAAGTCGAAGAAACCCCAGATGCACAAGCATCTGAAACATCAGCGGAATAAAATCGTTGATAAATACTTGACAAAGGCCATCAGACCAGTTATAATTTGCCAGCGTTCGATTAAGGACATGGCAGTTTTGGCCCCATCGTCTAGAGGCCTAGGACACCGCCCTTTCAAGGCGAGAACACCGGTTCGAATCCGGTTGGGGCTGCCAAAATAAAATGACCACCATTTCGGTGGTCTTTTTATTTTGGCATGTTATCACCGAGATGAGAACCGCAGGTTCGACACGATAGTTGACAAGAACAAGACGCAGGCGCAGTTCGAGTCTTACGTGTGGTGAGCAACGCGAACAATCCGGTTGGGGACAATTACGAAAATCTTAAAAAATTGAAGTTAACGAAATTTTTTTGATTTTCGTTATTGGTCGGTCCAGTGTCTAGGTTTAATTATTGGTTGGCAAGGGGCGATGTTGGGGCTGCCAAAAATAAGAAACACCCGTTTGGGTATTTTTTTGATTAGATTTCCAATACTTTCACGAGTTCGTAAGTTAGGCACTGAAAACATCCACCGTTTTTGCCGGTTTACGAACGATTGTTACATAAATCCAACATTATGAACATAGGGCCAAATCAATTCTTTGTATATATTGGATTTCTTAGATTTTTTTGTTTTTTATGGGATAAGCATATAAATTTTAAAACGATGAAATTTATGTTGATTTTATCGTTGGTTTGTTTTACATTCTCATGTATGGTATATGGATTTATTTGTTTAGGAAATTTAAAGCATAGTGCGCAAAATCAGCGTAATGGAATTGAGAAGTTTATAAAAAAACAGGTTTTAACGATGTTTGATAATGTTTCAAGCATGTACGCAATAGCTAAAAAGATGAACGTTTCAGCAATGACAATCAAAAGATTTCTAGTTTCACAGAGTTAAAGAGGAATAAATGCAAACAAAAGCACCAAAAGTTTCCGTATTAACACCAATTTATAACACGAACCCGGTGCACCTGCGCGAAATGATTGAATCGATATTAAATCAGACCTTTACAGACTTTGAATTTTTAATTTTGAACGACAGCCCCGACAATCGTGATATCGAAAAAATCGTTCTTGATTATGCGAAAAAGGACGCCCGCATAAAATACGCGAAAAACGATAAAAATATGGGCATCACACCATCGCGGAATAAATTGTTGAAAATGTCGCGTGGTGAGTATTTGGCGATATTTGACCACGACGATATATCGGTGCCAGACCGCCTGAGTCGCCAGGTTGCATACCTGGATGCGCACCCATACATCGGCGTAGTATCAGGCTGGCTGCAATATTTCGGCAACGATAACAGATTACACAAAACGCCAGAATACGATATTAATATCAAGATTATGTTATCAGATGATTGTTGGGTCGCGCACACGGCGGCAATGATACGTAAATCTGTCCTGATTGATAATAATATAGAATACGAAGAATTCTATACACCGGCCGAAGATTATCGTCTGTGGGCGCGTTTAATGGATGTGACACATTTTTATAATTTGCAAACGGTCTTGGTAAAGTATCGTTGGACTGGTGATAACACAACGGTTGTACAATCAACAAAAATGGAACTAGCTCGTCTTGGAATCGCGGCTTGTATTTGTGATAAACATCAATTTTTGTATAACACATTTGTAAAGCAAATGTTAAAATCAAAGGAACAAACAGTTGGTACAATATTTAGATTAAGATTATTCGGAAGAATTCCGTTATTAAAAATAAAGAATAATAAAATTTATTTATTTGAATTTATCCCCTTATTAACAATTAAATGGAAATAAAAATGTCAAAGATTAGTGTTATTATTCCGGTTTACAACACAAAACCCGAATACGTACAGGCCGCGGTTGATTCTGTATTAAATCAAACATTAAAAGAGATTGAAATTGTAATAGTTAATGATGGTTCGACAGATAAAAATACGATAAATTTTTTAAAAAATTATAAAAATCCACAAATTAGAATTATAAATCAAAAAAATTTGGGACTTGGTGGCGCACGAAATACGGGTATCAAATACGCAACTGGAAAATACATTGGTTTTTTGGATTCAGACGATTGGGTCGATTCAAATTTTTATGAAAAATTATATAATGCATGCAAACAAAATAAAGCGGATATCGCCTGTGGTACATTAAGCATATTATATCAAGATGGAACAGTCCAAAATCTTGATAAATATAAAAACAAAACAACTCGCAATAATTTAACCAAAATCGAATATATCACTAACGGTTCTGTGTGTTCTAAATTGTTTAAAAAATCATTGTTTGATAAAACTCAATTTGCAGAACATTTGTATTACGAAGATAATCCAGTTTTATTGCAAACTTTGCTCACGGCAAGAAAGGTGACATATGTGCCAAGCGTTCATTATTGGTATCGCCAGCATGAAAACTCTATTGTTCACGACGAGTGTTTGGCACAAAAACGTCGAAAT
>JAFOXU010000106.1 GCA_017425725.1 Alphaproteobacteria bacterium
ATGCATCGCAAGAACATATTTTTTTTGGCCATTTTTTCTTGTGCGATAACCTTTTGTGAACATTTTTTAAATAAATTTAAAACGTCTTTTGCAAAGTCGTCTTGTACAGGCTTGTTTAATGGTAAAGTAATTCTGGATACCGGCAAACCTTGGAAATAAATCATGTATTCGCACCAAACGTCCTGTATATCGGTATGTGAATATCTTGTTGAAAATATCATTTCGCTTTCATTTAGGTCTTCGCCGATTGAGTACACAGAATATCCATATCCTGCCACCGAATTAATAAAAGAGTTTTTAATCAGATACGCTGCGTATTCTTTAAAAACGTTAAAATCGCCCAAATCATATTCCATGGCGATATTGTTGCACAGTATGATGGTTTGTCAATATAAAAAGTAAAAAAATAAAAACCGCCAACTGGCGGTTTTATTAATTTGCGGCGGTTGTGGCCAATCTTTTACGACCACATGCACGACGACGATTTAATACATCACGTCCACCAGCTGTTGCCATTCTGGCACGGAAACCGTGTGTGCGAACACGACGTGTTTTAGATGGTTGATATGTACGTTTTGTTGCCATGACTTATGTCCTATTGTTTTTTGTATTGTTTTCTTCGCTTCCACTGTGTTCGAGCAGCATCATAAACACCGTGGAAAAAATTCGTTCGTGCGTCTATTTAATCACAGGTTTAATAAAAACGCAACCTTTTTATTTAGATTTTATTAAACCAACCTTTTTCAAGCCTTCGATAAACATATAGTATACGAATATATACACAAAAAGTTTCCATAAAGGTAAAAACATATCTATTCTCTTAGTTTTATTGTTAGTATTTTTATTAAATCACAATATCTTATTTTGTCAATGTATTTTTTTGGCATTATTTCTTGACCAAAAGTGCAAAAATCTGCTATGTTTGATATGTAAAAAACATAGGGAAAGGTAGTATGTCTGAAAATATCAATGAAGTAAATGAAATCCGTGTTCCACAGTCATCGCTGGAACATGAAATGCGTACCAGTTTCTTGGACTATGCAATGTCTGTTATTGTTGATCGTGCATTGCCGGATGTCCGTGATGGATGTAAACCTGTGCATCGCAGAATCTTGTATGTTATGAATGATGTTGCGCCTGCGACAAAGCCAACTGTTAAATCTGCTCGTATTGTTGGTGATGTTATGGGTAAATATCACCCACATGGTGACAGTTCTATTTACGAAGCGATGGTTCGTATGGGGCAAGATTTTTCGATGGGTGAAATGTTGGTCCAAGGTCAAGGTAACTTTGGTTCCCGTGATGGCGACAAGGCTGCGGCTATGCGTTACACAGAGGCGAGATTATCAAAACTTGGTGCATCGTTGATGGACGATATGGACAAGGATACTGTTGATTGGCAACCGAACTTTGATGGTTCATTACAAGAACCTGTTGTGTTGCCAGCGAAATTTCCAAATTTCTTGGTAAATGGTGGTTCTGGTATTGCGGTGGGTATGGCAACAAATGTTCCAACATACAACCTTGGGGAAATTTGTAATGGTATTTTGGCGATTTTGGATAACAAAGATGTTACAGATGACGAGTTGTTTACAATTATCCCTGGGCCAGATTTTCCAACAGGTGCAATGATTATGGGACATGCCGGTGCATACAAGGCGCATACAACAGGCCGTGGTTCTATTATCATTCGTTCGAAAACTCATATCGAAGATTTTCGTGATCATCAAGCAATCATCGTTGATGAAATTCCGTATCAGGTTAACAAGGCACAGATGATTATCAAAATTGCTGAATTGATAAAAGATAAAAGAATCGAAGGTATTTCTGAAATTCGTGACGAATCATCCAAAGAAGGTTTACGTATCGTTATCGAATTAAAACGTGATGCGATTGCAGATGTTGTATTAAATCATCTGTTCCAATACACAGAAATGCAAACAAGTTTCCCAGTGAACATGATGGCATTAAATCGTGGTCGTCCAATGTTATTTAATGTGCGTTCTGTTTTGGATGCGTTTATTGAATTTAGAAGCGAAGTTATTCGTCGTCGTACAATCTTTGATTTGAACAAGGCTCGTAATCGTGCGCATACATTGTTGGGATTGTCAGTTGCTGTTGGTAATTTGGATGAGGTTATTGAATTAATTAAATCAAGTCCAAATCCAGAAGCCGCACGAGAGGCATTGATTTCACGTGGCTGGCGTGCATCTGATATTGAATCATATATTCAATTGATTGATGATCCGAACACTGAATACAAAGATGGCATGTTCTATATGTCCGAAGATCAGGCACGTGCAATTTTGGAATTGCAATTGCATCGTTTAACAGGTCTTGAACGTGATAAAATTCATGATGATTTGACGTCACTTGGTGCAATAATTCGTGATTTGTTGGAAATCTTGGGCAGTTACGAAAGAATTATTCAAATTATTCGTGATGAAACAATTGCGGTTCGTGATAATTGGGCATCACCACGTCGTACAGAAATTTCTGATGCAGAAATTGATATCGATATCGAAGATTTGATTGCACGTGAAGATATGGTTGTAACAGTATCTAATACAGGTTATATCAAACGTGTTGCACTGGATACATATCGTGCACAGAAACGTGGTGGCAAGGGACGTAATGCCATGGCAACCAAAGAAGACGATTATGTTGTTCAGGTATTTGTTGCAAACACGCACACACCATTATTGTTCTTTAGTTCCAAGGGATTGTGTTATAAATTAAAGACATATAAATTACCAGAAGCGGCTGCTGCTGCCAAGGGGCGTCCATTAATTAATTTGTTACCATTGTCCCAGGGTGAAACGATTACTGCAATATTGCCTGTTCCAGAAGAAGATGTAGAACGTGTCAAAGAATCAGGCAAAGAACACTTCTTGATGTTTGCAACTGCATCCGGTACCGTTCGTCGCAACCGTATGAGTGATTTTGATTCAATCCGCAGTAACGGTAAAATCGCAATGAAGTTGGACGAAGGTGACAGTTTGATTTCTGTTTTGCCATGTAACGAAGAACAAGATGTACTGTTGACGACATATCGTGGTCGTGCGATTCGTTTTGCTGTCCCAGAAATTCGTGTGTTCGCAGGACGTAATTCGACAGGTGTTCGTGGTATAACATTGGGCAAAGATGACAAGATTATCGGTATGGCGATGCTGAATCATGGTGAATCTGATTCTGCTGTCCGTGCTGCGTATATCAAGCAATCACGTGCTGCCCGTCGTGCAGAAACAGGTATCGAAGAAGAAGCCTCAAGCGACGAAGAAGAAACAACATTGGTTCTGGATGATGCAAAAATGGCACAAATGGCATCCACCGAAGAATTTATCCTGACAATATCTGAAAATGGATTCGGTAAACGCACCAGTTCGTATGAATATCGTCTGACGCATCGTGGTGGTGGTGGATTTACAAACATTAAATTGGGTGGTAAAAATACCGCTGTTGCAGGTTCATTCCCTGTATCAGATGACCAGGATATCATCATGGTAACAGATGGCGGTAAAATCATTCGTACACCTGTACACGACGTTCGTATCGCTGGTCGTTCAACAGCCGGTGTAACATTATTCCGTACTGCAGAAAATGAAAAAGTTGTATCTGCAATCGCAATCGAAGGTGCTTCTGACGAAGATTCTATAGAAGATGTGGTAACAGAATAATATCAGGGTGAAATACTGTGGAAAACAAAGAATATTTTTCATCAATCAACGATGTGTCGAAACGTTTGAATGTTCCGGCACATACGTTGCGATATTGGGAAAAACAGTTCCCATCTGCGATAAAACCGACCACAGGTGCCGGTGGGCGCAGATATTATCGCAGTGAAACTGTTGATAAATTATTTGTTATCAAAGATTTGTTGTACACACATGGTATGACGATTGCAGGTGTAAAAAAAATGCTGCGTGATGGCAATTTGCCCAGCAGTTCTGAACAAATATCAACAGAAAATATTCAAATTTCTGCACAGCCGGTTATTACCAACGATTTGTCGCCAAAAATAAATAATAACGACATTGATATGGCAATCAGTTTCTTGGAATCGGCACGCAGTTTATTGCAATAAAAAATCCCCAAACGGGGATTTTTTATTTTTGTTTTTGCTGACAGAATATTCTGTTCCAATTGTTTTTAAATCGTTGTCCCAATGGTTGACTGCGAACAGAATCATTAATGATACTGTCTTGGGTCAATTTTTCTATTTTCTGGTTTGTTTTATTCAGTGATGCATATGTGTCTTTTAGTTCTTGACTGTTTGCAACATAATTATCTGTGATTTCTTGTTTTACAGAATCTAATTTATAATACAAAGAGTCAATCTGTTTATCGGCTTTATAGTACGGAATTACACCTTGTGCATTTAAATCATATATAGAATCGATTTCGTTCCAAATTGGGTGTGCTCTTGCATCTTTATCTGCTTGGTCGTCAATATCTTGATATTGAACATATATCATACGTTCAAGACCTCTGGCCTTGCATCGTGCGTCATCCAATTCTTCTTGATAAAAAGGATGTTCGTCCGCTGTTAATATTGACAAGCCTCCAATAACATTTATTGCGCCTGCAATAAGAGTACTCTTAAAAGCAACGTTTTTTAAATTCATTTTATAATCCTTGGTTGTATTATACAGTATATTATAGTACAAAAATACAAATTGTCAATATTAAAATTGTCTTTTATTTTTTTATAATCAAACACAGAACTGGCACTCCCAACGGGAAACCGAATGAACAAAATCCCTGTGAGTTGCGTTATTAGCAACGAACAGTTGGATTGCGTCAAGAGATTCGCCGTTGTCCAGCACGACCAAACACAGAACTGGCACTCCCAACGGGAATCGAACCCGTGTTACCAGAATGAGAATCTGATGTCCTAACCGCTAGACGATGGGAGCGTTGCACCATCTTATACCTTATTACATTTTTTTTCAAATGAAACTTTTCCTTGTTGTAATTTTTTTTGTTTTATTTGTATAATGGTTTTAAACAAAGGGGGATATTATGAATTTGCGTCATTTGTTTTCTAATATTGTTTGTGGATTTATCCCGAATAAGCAACTGCGTGATTTGATACGTGTTAAAATTCGGTATAACACAAAACCATTTGTTAAATTTGTACGTGATTATATTGGGGACGATTCTGTAAAGTTCACAACCTGTGTCGGATACGGTTGCAGTAATTTTATTGTCTTGGTAAATTCGCAGTTCGCTTTTAAATTTCCATTGCGTGATGACG
>JAFOXU010000160.1 GCA_017425725.1 Alphaproteobacteria bacterium
AAAAAAAACAATGTTTGATATATTTTCTTCGCCGTTATAAATGTTACCTTCTATCTGTTTTAATTGTTTGCCAAAAACAGTTTGTTCTTGTTTGTTGGTTTGTACAACGTAAACAGTATCAGCAAGGTGTTTAAATGTAAATTGTGGTGATCCATGTGCTCTACTATTTGTGTTTATATATACGGAATCATTATATAATATAAATCTGGTTTGGTTGTTTTGTTCTCCCTGTAAAGGTTGGGTGTTATAATTACCAAACACCCCCACGTATTCATTAATCTTTGGAAGTACATTAAATTTATATTTTACTTCAAAAGATAAATTATCGTTATTACCACTGATGTTTGTATCGATAAACATTTGTTTGTTTGCCAAGCGTTGTAAATAAAGATTTTTGTTGGCTGCTATTAGTTTCCCGTTGTTGTCATATGTATAATTTGTTGAGTCTATAAAAGGTTTACATCTAGATACAGAATAATTGGTGTTTTGGTATAAAACATGCAATGTATCACGCAAAAACATGTTGTACATTCCACTGTACCACATTTCCCCATCGACCTTGATGTGCAATGCAGGAGATGTTGTTTTTGCTTGTGACAGTTTTATTGTATCATCGCCCACGTGCAACACACGTGCGTTTGCAATAAATGAAATAAATGCAAATAAAACAAATACAATAAACCGCACAATCCCCCCAAATAAATGATGGGGTAATATGATTTAGGTCGGAAATATTACCCCAAACAAAAACCGTCACAAAAATGACGGTCGGGGTGTTCACAATCAACAGTTCAGTGATCCCATTGCTTTCAATATATCACAATGGCACCCCGACCATAATCGGGGGTAAAAATAACGGTGCGAAGCACCGAAATACTTCGGATTACGATGCTTGCGCACCGAAACTGTTAGGCTTGTGAAGGCCCGAACCGACATCCCTGCCAGTTCAATGTTTATTCTATTTGAAATGCCCAAAAATTTCAATAATAAAATAGTTGTTATAGAAAATAAAAACATATGTCATCATGTGGCTTGACTTGCACACCCAGGTAAATAGAAGCCAAATGATCTAGGTTCTGGTGTCAAGCACCAGAATGACGTATCAGAATAAAATTGTTCCGCCACTAACCATTAAAAATGCCCCGAACGGGGCGTTTTTATACATAACTTTTTAGTGCAATATAGATATGTCCAACGTCCGTTTTAATTAACGTGGCAGATACAGAGTCAGGATTGTCAGTTTGTTGTGCATTGCCCAGTATTTTATCAAAACTGCGCACGAATTGTGTTGCCTGGCGACGGAATACCGCATCGGATTTTATCATGTCACGAATTTGTTTTTTATCTGCAGCCCCCAGCATTTTTGCCAACCATTTCGAGAATATTGTTTTATCACCGGAATGATATTTGTTCCATACAATGTCTGGGATTTCTGTGCCTGCGACACGTGTTAAATCCATTGATTGTTCGTGCAGTGGCGCCAGCATTTGTTCACTTTGTTTTATAAAGTCTGCGGAACTAATGTGACCAAATGATTTTGTTGGGGATGTTTTTATTGCGTCCATCGGTGCAGATGCGCGTGCGACCATCATTTGCTTGTTCAGTGTCTGCATTGTATCTACGGCCTTGGCATAGTCTGCCATTAAATCTATCATCTGTTGACGTGATTGACCGGCCAAATCTTCCAGTTTTACGGCTGATTCAGATACGGCATCGGTTGATTCTGCAACAGTTGATTTCATCAGTGCAATTTTATCGTTCAGATTTGCAACAATCTTTTCCAGTGTTTCGCTGGCCTGTAATGAACCTGCGGATAAATCGGGCAGGGCAGAATAGTATTTTTCAATCAGCGCAGACAGTGGTTCCAACTGTGCGGTTGTGTCGCTGGACATTTTTATCAGATTTTCAGACTGGGCCGACAATTGTGTGTGCGCTGTATTCATTTTAATCAGTGTTTCACGCACACCTGCGGCCATCGCCTTGACTGATTCAGAAAATGCATTTGCGGCAGTCTTGGTGTTTTCCAGTGTTGTATTTGCAACCCCGGATACAGTCTTTAATTCTGCAACAACACCTGTGGCATATTCTTTGATTTCAGAATCGAATTTGTTGGTCAGTCCAACCATTTCATTTGAAATTCCACGAACTGCCCCCTCGGTTGATGATGCAGATGCGATTAACGCCTCTACAATATCAGTCAATTTTGCAGATTGTTTTTCAATAGATGTTTCAACCAGTCGTGTCTGTCCTGCAACCACGTTGGCAGTATTTGTTAATGTATTCATTTGGCTGGTTAATTGTTTCTTGGACTGTTTGCCAAATGTTTCCAAACGTTCCAGATAACTATCCAATTGCTTATTATTATTTTTTAATGTTGTTTCATAATCTGTCGCAGTTGTTTTAATGTTGTTAAATCCATCAGCTGTTGTTTTGCCCAGTTCGATTAATTTGTTTTGTAATACATCTGATTCTGCGGTCAGATTTTTCATTTGATCTGCATTAAAATTAAATTCGTTTTGCAGATTTTCTGATAACATTTTTCCGCTTTCCATCCAAGAATCAATTTGCGATTGAATTTGTGCGGTATGCTGTGTAGTCTGTTCTGCCGTTGTGTTAATATTGTTTAATAAGTCATTGACAGTATTACTAAATCTGTCTGTTGAACTTTCAACGTCTGCCCATGATTGTGATGCGACAATTTCACTCAGTCCGGTCACAGTGTTGTCAAGACGGCCGGACATTGTTGCGATTTTTTTTGTTGCATCGTCGGCCGTTGCAACAAGTTGGTCATTTTGCACAGTCAGCATATTTTTTAATTCGTTTGCAGATTCAATCTGTGCGTTTAATGTATCACGCATTGTCTGAAAACTCTGCTCGATTTTATTAATTTCGTCTGCCAGTATAATACTTAACACACGTGCCGCATCTGCGATTTTTGCACGTTCTGGTTTTGTCATAATCATCAGCAATGATTGCATGATTTTTTGTGTTTTTCTGGAAACAAAAAACAAAACGAATAATGTAATCAGTAACAAGCCGCTAATAACACCGCCACCAATCAATAATACATGTGTTAAGTCCATCCTTTTCTCCCTAAAACGAAACGATTTTTATATATCTTGCAGTTCATTTGAATTTATACTAAAATCTTGACGATAAAGCAAGAGCAGAAATGGCAAAAAAACATAAACTTTCACCAGAACAAGATATGGCGGCCAATCCGTTGGAAAACGTATGGGTTCAGGCAAATGCTGGTACCGGAAAAACCAGCGTTCTGGTTCAACGCCTGTTGCGTATTTTGTTTCGTACACCAGATTGTGGTTCCAGTGGTATTTTGTGTTTAACATATACCAAGGCTGGTGCCGGTGAAATGCGTAACCGTATATTAAAAGCCCTGCGTGAATGGGTGATGCTGTCTGATGCTGAACTTGCAGATATGTTGGATGGTGTTGCGATAAATAAACCTGTGACCCATAACGATATTCTGCATGCACGTGAAATATTTTTTACGTATATCGATAATCCAGATATCTTAAAAATCAAAACCATTCACGGCTTTTGTGAAGAAATTTTACATCGTTTCCCATTAGAGGCGGGCGTGTCACCAACATGGTCGCTGATTTCTGGTGCGCCCCAACGTGTATTGCTGCAAGATACATTCCAATCAATCGTAAATACGCCCACAGACGATAATCGGGTTTATGCGGCATTTGCACACTTGGTTGGTCGTATATCGGAAACGTATATCGAAGACTTGTTAAGTATATTAAGCGAACAATATAAACTATTTTTTCAAGTTACTGATACAGAAAAATATCGCAAATACTTCATTGATACGATTGGAAAATTTTTAAATATCGAACATGCTGTTTTGTATGATTTCAATGCTGTAAAACTGCAAAATATTATTGAAAATGCACAAATAGAGCAAAATAGTCGAAAAACACCGGCAAAAACACTTGACGAATTGATTAATGTTACAAAACAGTTTATTGAAAAAACGATAGATTTTGATGAATACAAGAAATTGTATCTGACGGCTGATGGAAAACCAAAAAAATTCGCATCTGAACGTGATTATTTGGTCGCAGAACAAAACGATGTGTTTGCAGCAAATCAATATAATATAAACAAGATGATTTTTGATGATACGGTCGCTTTGTTTGATTTGTCTGCGGCATTTGCAAATGCGTATAAATGTGCAAAACGTGAAAAAAATCTGTTGGATTTCGAAGATTTGATATTATATACACGTAAATTGTTTTCAAATGCAGAAACAATGGGTTGGGTGCTGTCGCAACTAGATTTATCATTGTCACACATTCTTGTTGATGAGGCCCAAGATACATCACCGTTACAGTGGGATATATTGCGTCTGTTGTCGGGGGATTTCTTTGCAGATGGCGACACAACACAATTGCCGCATTCTATGTTTGTTGTAGGTGATACAAAACAGTCTATATATGGTTTCCAGGGGGCAGATCCCACAGCATTTGCAGATAGCCGTGAAACAATATCGAAACAGATTAAAAATAATCTGCGTGTTATTCGTGAAATTCCATTGGTGCAAAGTTTTCGGTCGACTGCGCCAATTTTGCATACTGTGGATAGGTTTTTTGCTGATGAAACAGTGATTAGTATTAGTAATTTTCATAATAACCCACATAAATGTTT
Organism: Alphaproteobacteria bacterium; assembly: GCA_017425725.1. Lineage (GTDB taxonomy): Bacteria > Pseudomonadota > Alphaproteobacteria > Rs-D84 > Rs-D84 > Enterousia. Next base: position 4,675 of record JAFOXU010000160.1, read on the forward strand.
TCGTGTAAACGATGCTGGTTTGGTCGAATTGCATCGTTTGGTATCTAAAAAAGAATCTGATACAGACAGGTCAGAGTATTTAAAACAAATTGCACACAAAATAAAATCTGTTATTGATTCTGGTAAATATACAGCTGGGGATATAATGGTGTTGGTGCAACAAAGAAATCAGTTGGTTGCGCCATTGGTGTCCGAATTAAAGCGACTAAATATATCTGTTGCAGGCAGTGACAGAATTGTTTTGCCTGATTTTCCGATGGTGCGTGACTTGTTGAACTTGGTCAGATGGTGTCTAAATACGGCTGATGATTATAGTTTGTGTTGTGTGTTAAAAAGTCCTATTTTTAGATTGAAAGAACAAGATATTTTTCATTTATGCAAAATTAAAAATGATACAAATTTAGCTCGTATTCGTGATGATAAAAACGCAATTTTGATGACTGTATTCGAAGTTTTGGAAACGCAATTTCCGGGTATACATGCATGCTTATCTGATATAAAAATGCAGTCAGAATATATGGCACCATATTCGTTCTTTTCGTATGTTTTGAACAATAACAATGTCAAATATAACTTTATTTCTGCATTGGGTAATCAAGTTATCGATCCGATGGAAGAATTTATGACAATATGTTTGTCGTATGAACGTACACAGCCTGGTACGTTGTATCATTTTATAAAATGGTTTATTACCGGTGGCAGCGA
>JAFOXU010000059.1 GCA_017425725.1 Alphaproteobacteria bacterium
AGAAAAAAATTGATAAAATTCGGGCAAAAATAAAAAAACAATTAAAATTTCAACCTGTACTGGTAAGTGAGAATTCTGATTGGCAAACACTTGCAAAAGTTCAGGCGAAAAATTTGGCAGGATTGCATGTCGAAAGTGGGTATACACGTATGTACGAACTGGGGCCTGCTGGGGCACAAATTTTTGGATACGTAGGTGATCCTGCAAAATCTGTTGCAAATGCACCTTTTTTAACCACAGGTATAACCGGTTTAGAAAAGAAATTTGATGAAAATCTAAAGGGTTTAACAGGTCAGACTGTTATGATAACAAACGCTGTTGGACGTGTTACAGGCGAAGATAAATCACAATATATTGCACCAACAACTGGTGGAAATATAAAAACAACAATAAATGACAATATTCAACGTGTAATGTATGATGCACTGACACAACATCGTTCTGGGTGTGGTGTTGTTCTGGATATTGATACAGGTGATATTTTATCAATGGTATCTGTCCCCAGTTTTGATCCAAATATTTTTAAACAAGATGATGGCGAAGAATATATAAATAATCTGCGAAAAGATATCGCAAAACCGTTTATGAATAAAGCAATCGAAGGGTTATATCCCCCTGGGTCTACATTTAAAATTGTTGTTGCACTGGCCGGACTGGAATCTGGTGCAATAACACCAAATGAAAAAATATTTTGCCCAGGTTACTGGGATTATGGCGATAGAAGATATCACTGTTGGGAACACAAAGGCCATGGAAAAATGGATTTAGTGGGTGCTTTAAAACACTCTTGTGATATTTACTTTTATCAGATTGCACTGCGTATTGGTATTGATGCAATAAAAGAAATGGCAATAAAACTGGGTCTGACCGAGAAATATATGGATGATATTTTATCACGTGAAATGGGCGGTGTTATGCCAGACAGATACTGGAAAGAAAAAAATGTCGGTTACAGATGGGTTCATGGTGATACAATTATTTCCGGTATTGGACAAGGTTTTATCCTGACAAATTGTCTGCAACTGGCTGTGATGATGGCACGAACATCGTCTAATAAAATTGTTAACCCACGGTTGATTGATGATGGGGTAACACCACAATTTGAAAATCTGGGGTTACAAGAAAAAAATATAAAATTCGTTCAAAAAGGATTAGAAGAAGTTCTTAAAAAAGGTGGTACAGCCGCAGGCAGCGCAATAAATGTTAACGGTAAACGGATGGGCGGAAAAACAGGTACATCACAGGTGCGCAGTATTTCAAAAAAAGAACGTGAAAAAGGTGTTCTGACGAACGAGCAATTAAAATGGAGTATGCGTAACCATGGCTTATTTGTTGGATATGCACCAACAGATAAACCAAAATACGTTGTATGTGTTATCACAGAACATGTTGGCAGCAGTACACCCGCAGCCAGAACAGCATCAAAGGTAATGAAGGAATTGTTAAAATAAAATGACAAGACAAACACGTGTATCAAATGCAAATATGATGACATTACCAGAAAAACTGGGGCGTTTTTCATGGGGATTGTTTGTACCAATGTGTATGGTTTTAACAATATCTATTGTTGTTCTTTATTCTGCTGGTGGTGGAAATTGGCGACCATTTGCATTATCACAATTGATGAAAATTATTCTGGCATTTGGTGTGTTCTTTGTTGCTGCGTTCACAAATATAAAAACATGGATAAAATCTGCATATCTAATTTATGCAATTGCGTTGATAATGATTATTCTGGTTACCTTTGTTGGACATACTGGGATGGGGGCGCAAAGATGGTTAAACCTTGGGTTTATTCATATACAACCATCAGAATTAATTAAAATTGCATTGGTGTTGGCGTTGGCACGATATTTTGCATGGTTTAATTCTGTTGAACTGGGACAATTTAAAAATTATATTGCGCCTATTTTAATGTTATTAGCACCGTTTGGATTAATTGTTGCACAACCAGATTTAGGCACTGCATTATCACTTGGGATGATTACTGTGGGAATATTTTATATCGTTGGTGCAAATAAAAAATGGTTTATTATTGCTGCGATACTTGGATTGATGGCAGCACCTGTGGTTTGGTTTGGTGGATTACATGATTACCAACGTGGACGTATTATTACTTTTTTAAATCCAGACGGTGATATTCACGGGGCAGGTTATCAAATTAATCAAGCAAAAATCGCATTTGGCAGTGGTGGAATGACCGGCAAAGGTTATATGAAAGGGTCACAATCACAACAATCTTTTCTGCCAGAAAAACAAACAGACTTTATATTTACTATGTTAGGCGAAGAATTTGGTTTTATCGGTGCATTTGGTCTGTTGTTAATATATACATGGATTATTATCTTGTTGTTTTGGGCCGCAAAAATGTGCAGAAACCGATTTGGACAATTAATTTGTTTTGGTTTTATGTTGAACTTTTTTGTTTATTACTTTATAAATATCTCTATGGTTTTGGGTTTACTGCCAACTGTTGGTGTACCGTTGCCGTTAATGTCTTTTGGTGGCAGCAGTTTATTATCACTGATGTTTGGGTTTGGTTTATGCCAAAACGCATATATACACAAAGATCAACAGTTATCTGCCAAAGGAAGTTAAGGTTATGAATTTACTTATTGTGGAATCACCATCAAAAGCAAAAACAATTGAAAAATATCTGGGTAATGGATGGCGTGTTATCGCATCTGTTGGTCATGTACGTGACTTGGTTCCTGAAAACGGCAGTGTTGATACAAATAATAACTTTGCAATGAAATGGCAAATTATGCCTGGCAAAGAAAAACAAATAAAATTGATTACTGATGAATTAAAAAAAGCAGATGCTGTTTATTTGGCAAGCGACCCTGACCGTGAAGGAGAGGCTATTGCATGGCATTTGCTGGATATACTAAAAAATAAAAAACTGTTAAAAGATAAAAAAGTTTATCGTGTCGCATTTCATGAAATTACAAAAAAAGCCGTTCAATCTGCGATTGAAAATCCACGTGAAATTGATGAAAATTTGGTTGATGCATATCTGGTCAGACGTGCGCTTGATTATTTAATTGGTTTTGGTATTTCACCACTGTTATGGCGCAGAAATCTTGGTAAATCAGCAGGGCGTGTTCAATCTGTGGCTGTTAAATTAGTGGTTGATCGTGAAAAAGAAATTGAATCTTTTATCCCTGTTGAATATTGGAGTTTGGATGCAAATTGTAACATTAATAATGCTAAATTTAATGCGGCATTATCTAAATTTAATGGTAAAAAAATTGAAAAAATGACCATTGAAAACAAGACGCATGTTGATGAAATTTTATCTGTTATTGGTCAACCTGTTATTAATGCATCTGTTATTAATATTGATAAAAAGAAAACATTACGAAAACCTGCTGCACCGTTTACAACATCTACACTGCAACAGGAAGCAGCAAGAAAATTATACTTTGCATCAAAACGTACTATGAGTGCGGCACAAAAACTGTATGAACAAGGTTTAATCACATATATGCGTACCGATGCAACAAATTTAAATGCAGATGCTGTAAATGAAATTCGTGGTTTTATTGAACGTGAATATGGTAATGATTTTGTTCCAAGTAAACCAAATATTTACGCAACAAAATCTAAAAATGCCCAAGAAGCACACGAAGCAATTCGTCCAACACATTTTGAAAAACCAGCAACTGGTTTATCTGGGGACGAGGCTAAATTATATGACTTAATCTGGAAAAGAACAATTGCATGTCAAATGTGTAATGCACAATTTGATTCTGTGTCTGCAGATATTGAAACAGAAAATAAAACAGCAATATTCCATGCAACAGGTTCAACAAGAATCTTTGACGGTTTTATGAAGGTTTATACCGAAGATAAAGATGATGAAGACGATAACAAAGAATCAAAATTACCTGTATTAAATATTGGTGATCATATTCAAATAACAGAATTATTACCAGAACAACATTTTACACAGGCGCCACCAAGATATACAGAAGCGTCACTGGTAAAAAAATTAGAAGAACTGGGAATAGGGCGTCCATCAACGTACGCAACAATTATGTCTACAATCGTTGACAGAAATTATGTTGAACAAGATAAACAACGCAGATTTCATCCAACCAGTGGTGGATGGGTTATTGCATCTTATTTATCAAAATATTTTTCTGATTTGGTTGATGTTAATTTTACTGCAAAAACAGAAGACACATTAGACGATGTTTCAAACGGTAAAACCGATAAAATTGATGCATTAAATGCGTTCTGGAATCCGACAAGTAATATGATTGATGGTGCCAGAACTGTAAAAACAAGCGATATTATCGATGAAATAAATACTTTTATGAACAAGCATCTATTTCCTGATGGAAATGATATTTGTCCTGATTGTGGTGGAAAACTTGGGGTAAAATTATCTAAATTTGGTCCATTTATTGGATGTGAAAAGTATCCAAATTGTAAATATACAAAACAATTAAATAAAAATGATAAAGTTATACAAGATACAGAATCTGCCGTACAGACAAAATCTGGTAATATCGATTTAGGTGATGGTATTGAATTTAAAATTGGAAAATTTGGTCCATATGTTACAGATGGTGTAAAAAATATTTCTGCAAAACAATATACTGCGGATACAATTACATTGGAAATTGCACGTGATTTATTATCAAATATTGTAAAAAAAGCAGAACCTGTGAAAATAGGTGAAAACCCAGAAACAAAGAAAATGATTTTCTTTTATCCAACAGGGCGTTATGGTGCATATATATCATCAAATCGTGTAAATGTTTCTGTGCGTGAAATGCCGGATTTAGACACTGCAATAAAACTGATAAACAACAAGGCAAATAAAAAATAATGGCAAAATTTGACAATAATTTTACCGATGAATTACGTGCCAGATTATCAATCGTTGATGTTGTTGGCAGACGTGTACCACTGACAAAAAAAGGGCAAAATTATTGGGGATGTTGTCCATTTCATAATGAAAAAACACCCAGTTTTTCTGTTAATGAAGAAAAAGGATTTTATCATTGTTTTGGATGTAGTGAACATGGTGATATCATATCATTCACAATGAAATCTAATAATATGGAATTTATTCCTGCAATTACAGAACTAGCAAATATGGCAGGTATAAAAATGCCTGACTTTAAACCAAAAAATCCTGATATTGCCAAACGTGAAGAATCTTTGTTTGATATTTGTGAAAAAGCAGCACAAACATTTAGTGAAAAATTATTTACCCCAGATGGTGCGCATGCACTGGAATATGTCCGTAAACGTGGTTTCAGTGATGATATGATAAAAAAATATCGTATCGGATATGCACCAAAAAATAATATTATCGCCAACAAATTCGCAAATTCTAAATTCTTGATTGATTCTGGTTTATGTCGTCGTGGGGATTATGGTTTATATGATTTTTTCCGGGATAAATTAATGTTTCCTATATTTAATGCAAATGGAAAAATTGTTGCTTTTTCAGGACGCAGTTTGGATGGCAGTGAACCCAAATATATAAACACATCTGATACAGATATTTTTCATAAAAGAAAAACTGTGTTTGGATTAAATTTTGCACGTGATGCAATTCATCGCTCTAATCGCAGTATTATTGTCGAAGGACAAATTGATGCAATAAAAATGCAAACAGGTGGTTTTCCTGAAACAGTTGCGCCATTGGGAACTGCACTGACCGAAGATCATATTGCTTTATTATGTAAATCAAATAGAAATATTATATTCTGTTTCGATGGTGATGGTGCTGGGTTAAAGGCTGCAAGCCGTGCATGCAGTATAGTTATGCCGTTTTTACGTGATACATCTGATGTTAAATTCGCATTTGTTTCTGGTGGAAAAGATCCAGACGAAATATTAAAAAATTCTGGTGAAGATGCTATGCGTAAAATTATTAATGATGCGGTACCACTGGTTGAATTTTTATGGGATATTACAAATAAAAACTTTTTAACAAATACACCAGGTGGACGCAGTCAGGCAGAAAAATTCTTAAAAAAAGAAATTGAAAAAATAACAGATACTGATTTAAAATTAGAATATGAAAAAGAATATAATAATCGTAAATTCAATTCTTGGCATCGCTGGAAACGTAGTGATTCTGCCGTACAGATAAAATTACCTGATATTGATTCAATAACAAAAAATACATTAATTTATATTGTTAATACATATCCAGAATTAGCAGAACAATATATAGATTTTTTAACAACATTAGATATTGATTTTGATGGTAATGCACCAGAATTAAATCTTAATAAAAATTCTGCTGAAAAATATATTGTTTCATTAAAATTACAAAGGTATTTAGATAAACTTAATTTAACAAAAAAAGAATTATTAAATAAATTATTATCTGGTGATGAAAGTGTACGTGATGAAATACCAAAAATAGATTCTGATATAGAATCAGCAAAAGAAAAATTAGAAAAATTAATTAGTTTATAAAATAAAAATTCCCGGCTTTTTTTAACTTTTTTATTAAAAATACCGGGAATTTTTATTTTTAATTATTAAACAAGAAATGACAAATATCACCGTTTTGCATTACATAATCACGACCAACAAGTCGCATTTTTCCTGCTTCTTTTACAGCAACTTCACCACCAAGTGATATAAAGTCTGATGGGGAAATAACCTCTGCCCGGATAAATCCACGTTCAAAATCTGTATGAATTTTTCCAGCGGCTTGGGGCGCAGTCATTCCAACAGTAATTGTCCATGCGTGTGCTTCTTTTGGACCGATTGTATAATATGTTTGCAGTCCCAATGTTTTATAACCTGTTTTTATAACCTGATCTAGACCGGATTCAGATAACCCTAAATCATCCAAAAACATTTTTCTTTCATCTTGATCAACAATCTGTGAAATTTCCATTTCTATTTTTGAAGAAATAACCAAAACATCCGCAATTTCACCAAATTTCTGTTTTACCATATCAGAATATTTATTACCTGATGCAGCAGACGCTTCTTCGACATTACATACATAAATAACTGGTTTTGAAGTTAACAGATTAAATGGTGTTGAATCAATTCCACCATTTCTGGCTGGTATTGAATTTTCAAGATTCTTTTTTATCTCGTTTGCATCGACCAGTAATTTTATTGCATCTTTGTCTAAGCCACGTGCCTTTTTTTCCAGATTTTTTATCTGTTTATCAATACTTTCAAGATCAGCCAGCATTAATTCTGTTTCAATTGTTTCAATATCGCCCAATGGGTCAATACGACCATTTACATGAACAATATCATCGTTTTCAAAACACCTGACAACATGAATAATTGCATCTGTTGATAAAATATTCCCAAGGAATTTATTCCCAAGACCTTCGCCAGCAGATGCCCCCTTGACCAACCCTGCAATATCAACAATTTCCAGTTGTGTTGGTATTATTTTCTGAGAGCCCGCAACACGTGCCAATTCATGTAATGTTTCATCTGGTACAACAACACGACCTGTATTTGGTTCGATTGTACAAAACGGATAATTTTGTGCATCAGCTGCTGCACTTTGTGTTAATGCATTAAATAATGTAGATTTACCAACATTTGGCAGACCCACAATTCCACAATTGAATCCCATATCAAAATCCTTTATAATGCGAATAATATGTCATACATGTGGAACGAATTCAACATAAAAACTTTTCCAGCGGAAACTATTGTTTTCCGTGATGGACAGTATTGCCCAGAATTATCAACACTTGAAAATAAACCAATTGATAAAAAATTTGATTTACCAGTACATATTATATTTGTTGGTGAAATTAACGATAATAATACTTTGAATATAGAACTGGGGGCAGACGAACAAGAAGTAATATTGACTGCAAAAATTTTAAATAAAAAGCCGGCTTTTTTAAACATTTTTATTAAAAATGCCGGTAAAAATTCAAAAATAACAGGTAATATATTTATTGAAAATTTATCAGAGTTAACATATAAATGTGATACATATCATTTATCTAAAAATACAGATATTTTTATAAAAAATAAGGTTTGGGCCGGGAAAAATTCAAAATCAGTATTGTCCGGAACAGCACAAATAAATAAAAATTGCGAAAATTGTGGGTCTGATTTATCTTTTACCGCTATGTGTGAACAGGGCGCAAAAATAGACTTTATGCCGGCACAAAAAATATCTTCTATTCCAAAACAAGCAGATCATAGTGCAAGTTTATACGAACCAACAGATGCACAAATACTATATTTGCGTCAGGCGGGTCTTGGGATACTTGAAATAAAAGATGTTACAAAAGAAACATTTTTAAACGAATAATTAAAAAAACCGCCAAACGGCGGTATTTTTATTTTTTCTTAAAGCCCTGTTTCGCTTTGAATTTAGGATTCGCAGGGTCAATCAAGATAACTTGTTTACCACGACGGATTTGTTTTACATTACCGCGTTTTTTCCAAGCTTTTAATGAACTTAAAAATTTCATGTCGTTATCCTTTTTACAAGGCGATTATAAACATATTTTTCTAAAAATCAAATAATATTATTATTAGTAGTTGTTTTTGTAGGGGGTGTTTAATGTGTTGAAAATTGTTTTTAACTTTTTTTTAACAGTTTTTTAACAAAAAAATCCAAGTTTTTAGCCTTTTTTATTAAAATTGTTAAAAAATACATATGTTTAATTAACAGTTAAAAAAATAAAAGTTTTTAACATTTTTAACAA
>JAFOXU010000050.1 GCA_017425725.1 Alphaproteobacteria bacterium
CCCAACAATCGCACCTGACATATCATGAATAAAAGACAATACATTTGCATGAATTTTATTATCTGCATAAAACTTTTGTAATTTTGAAACATTTTCTGGTCTGGTTTGATGTGTAACAAAAATCTTTTTGTTTTTCATCGCAGCAACCGCTCCAGGGACAACATCATCTAGAATCTGTGCGCCCAGTGAACCGCCCGTTACCAACAATTTCATATCACCAGACAATGGTGCACCTGCACATGCCATAAAATCAGAACGAACCGGCAAACCTGTATAAACAACACGTGTGGCAGAATTTGTTATACCAGACACAGTTGGAAAACTGGTCATCAATGTTTTTACCCAGCGCATTGCAAATTTATTTGCACGACCAATTGCCGCATTTTGTTCATGCAAGAACGTTGGCACACCCCACAAATGCGCTGCAAATACAGCAGGCACAGACGCATAACCACCAAATGCAACAACCCTGTCTGGACGCAAGAACATAAAACGCAACGACAGCGCTGCTGCAGACACTGCAATTTTAAACAATGCATACATTTGTTTCATACGGCTTTTAGCACCAACCCCAGATGCCCATACATGTGCAACATGTGCATTAGATGGCTTATCACGTAAAACCATTTTACGCACACGGCCATCACACGAAATCGTAACAGTATGGCCACGTTTGACTAATTCTGTTGCGACACTAAGTGCTGGAAACACATGCCCACCTGTACCACCTGTTGCAATCCATATTTTCATATCTATTCCTTTTTACTGTTTCCATTTATCTTCACGAACCAAGGCCAGAACAAACCCAAACAACAAACAATACCCCAAGAAAGAACTGCCCCCAGATGAAATAAACGGTAATGTCATGCCCTTGGTTGGCATCATTCGTAATGTTGTCGCCAAATTAAAACAAGATTGAATTGCAAACAGTGCCGTCGTGCCACTGATTACATATAACACAAATTTATCACGTACAGTTGTCGCAGTTAATATTAAACGTCTGATAATCAAAAACAACAACAACAGCAATAGACACCCAGCAAGCGCACCGCCATCTTCGACAACAGATGCAAAGATAAAATCTGTATGCGCATCCGGCAGGCTTTCTTTGGCGAACGCTTCATCACCCATACCAAACAGTCCACCTTGACGTATCGTACTGATTGATAAGCCAACCTGACTGCGTGGGTCCAATGGACTAAACAAATCAAGAAAACGATTCCTAACGTGGGAATGAAATAATATAGCAATAATACCTGTACCAAAAACAGACGCAATTAACGGCACTAAAATCTTGTACGGCAGACCTGCTACAAATATCATCGCACCAACACAACCAACATATAAAAACGTTGTACCAACGTCTGGCTGCAAAAATAAAATCAACAGCACACATAAAAACGGTATTGCATATGTCCACCAACTAAACAAACCTGGACGCCACGCATCTTTATTTAAAAACATATTTTTTACTTTGGAATATTTCTCTTCCATTTGTGCCAAGAACCATGCGGTAATAACTATTAATCCTGGTTCCATAATATCAGACGGCATTAATTTAACGCCTGCAACATTTGCCCAACGTGCAGAACCGTGACTGGCCACAGGGTGAATAACCGTCCATGCCAACAACAACAAACACA
>JAFOXU010000199.1 GCA_017425725.1 Alphaproteobacteria bacterium
TAAAAATCAATATTTGAATGCGCCTGATTTTTATGATATAATACCAACCATGTAGAAATTAATTTTATTTTTGTTTGTTGCATCATTGGCGGCTTGTCAATCTGCAACCCAGGTCGAAGAATACAATGATGAAACCACATGTGTTGGGGAAAATTGTGCGATCATAAATTATTCTATGCCAAATGGTAATGATTTGGTTTTAGAAACGGCACATCACAAAATTGAAATCGCCGCACAACCAAATGTTAAATATGGATATTATGTGTGGGCAGGGGACAAGGATACATCCGACGACCCAGATTTAGTTGTCGAAGATGGAACCGCCATGGTCTTAATCGAAGAATAAAAGTACGCCCCAATGGGCGTTTTTTTTATATATTATTTCCTGCAACAAAACCGCTGGCCCACGCCCAATGCAGGTTAAACCCACCCAAATCACCCGTTATATCTAAAACTTCGCCAACAAAATATAATCCGCTGCACAATTTTGACTCCATTGTTTTAGACGATATTTCATCTGTTGATACACCACCATATGTAACTTCTGCAGCAGACATGTTGTGATATTTTAACGTGTTGCCAGGCAAATAATAATTATGAATTTTTTCAGCAATTTGTTTAAGTTCACTATCTTTGATGTCTGCAATATTTCTAGAATCATTACCAGCAATATATTTTGCAATTCTTGATGGCAGATATTCAGACAATATATTTGAAATTTGTTTACGGCCATTATTTTTCTTTGCAGTAACAAACAATTCAAAAATATTAGCATTTGGTAACATGTCAATATATAAGCCATTTGAAATATCATATAAACTGGCACGATATGCCGCAGGCCCACCGATGCCCATATGTGTAAATAACAAATCATCACAAACAGTGTTTTTGCCTATTTTTATAATTACAGGTATCGAAATCCCAGAAAATTCTAAAAAAGGATTATTGTTAATACATATTGCACACAGAGCAGGGCGAACAGGTATAATCTTGTGACCAAAGTGCTTTGCAATTTTATATCCGACATCCGTTACCCCCAGCACAGGATACGAAATGCCGCCTGTCGCAACAATCACAGATTGTGCATAATACAAACCATTATTTGTATCTATGCTAAAATATCCGTCTGCGTTCTTAGACACATTTAGTACGGTTGTATTATACAGAATATTGGCACCCGTTACATCAGAAAGCAAAGATTTCACAACATCGGATGCAGATGTTTTACAAAAATACCTGCCTGGCGTCTTCTGATACAGTGCAATATTATGACGAATTGCCCAATCTAGCATATCAGCAGGTTTAAACCGAGATAATGCACCACGTACAAATTGCGGATTTTCACCAAAATACCTGTCATATGTTGCGGCTGTATTGGTAATATTACAATGTCCACCACCAGACACATTGATTTTTCGCCCAGGATTTTCGCCCATTTCAAGTATGATTACACTGTGTCCGTTTTGTAATGCCTGCCTTGCAGCCATCAGCCCTGATGCCCCAGCACCGATAACCGCAACATCATACATTACCATGTCAAGAACCCAGGTTTACATTCGTGTACGCATTTGTTACCATTCCAATATCTGGAACCTGTTTCATCACTGCGTTCATCACAGATTAATACGCATTCATTGTTTTCCAATATGTATTTTTCGCCTTGGTACATACAAGATGCAATCTCACATTCTGTCAGATAACTGCTGACCGCACGTTCGCCATTTGCGCCAAACATATTGTTACATTGGCCACATTGTTTCCATGTTTCATTCGTTTGTGATGGGTCATTTGTATAACCTGGTTTACAAGTTGTTACAACACAATCGCCCCATTTCTTCAAATCATGATTATAAACCTTTTCACCCATACCGTTTTCTAATTCGCATGTTTGCACATCAAGAACGCATGTGTTTGCATCTATATGATACCCTTCTGCACATTCTGTGACCATACATGGACCAAAGTTATTTGTTTTTGTATCCCATTTTTGTTCTGCGGACAATGCACCATCAATACTGCATTCACGTGTATTTGGAACACAAGACTGACCGAATGGATGATAACCATACAGACATGATTCAACAACACAGTTACCGGCCCCTGATTTAAATGTCAGCGCATTGTCACGAACACACAATTCACACTTTCCATTTATCATTTCATAGTCGTAATTGCATGACGTTTCAACACAGACATTATCGATAATCTTACATGGATTACCTGTCACAGATATACCATATGTGTGTGTACATACCTCTGGCAAGAATACAAGTGGTTTATCTATATAGCCTGTACCATATATAACCTCTTTGTCTGCGCAGTTTGCAAAACATTCGGTATCTAATACAGCACCTGTACTTTCTGTTGTATATGTATCTGGACATACATTTTTTATACTATTTGCACAATATGAGCCAACAGGGCAAATTTCACAGATGCCATTATTTAAATAATATCCATCAACGCACGCAGAATATTCACATGCTGTACATCCAACATCATATTGTGATGTTATTGCATTGTATTTACAATCTTTTGTGCCGGCCCCATTTTCATTACATGGTATTAGAGCATGACACATTTCAATACCATACTGTCCATCAGATTCGATTGTTCCAACACCTGGACAAGTATTACATGCAACATAATCCCCCCATTGATTAGAGAATTCGGACACAACCTTGTACTGATCTGTTGGGCATTGGGTTGCTATACTGGTGCCCAAAAAGATATTTTTAATCGTCCCTGTTAAACCAGAATTATTTGTAATATTTGCAAATAAATCTGTTGGAACATATCCATCAATACCCGAGCAACCATAGAATGTATCAACAAACATTGTTGTGGCTGCCTCTCCTTTGATACCAGCAAACAAGTCTGATGGTATATTACCTGTTAACCCACTGCAATTATGGAATGTTCCACGGAACATATAAATTTTTGGCGCCCCTGTTATACCACGGAACAAATCATGTGGTATATTACCCGTCAGACCAGTGCAACCATCAAATGTTTTAAAGAACATATATGGTGCCGCATCTCCCGTAATACCACGGAATAATCCTGCTGGGATTGGACCAGTCAAACCACTGCACCCCGTAAATGTTTCTACAAACATTCTTTCTGCTGGTGCGCCATAAACATTTGCGAACAAATCTTCTGGGATTGGGCCTGTCAAACCAGAACATCCTCTAAATGTATTACTAAACATTCCATACGCAGGATCGCCTTTTACACCCTTGAACAAATCTGATGGGATACCTGTCAATCCAGCACACTGATAGAACGTTTGATAGAATGTGAACTTTGCTGCTGCGCCATCCAAGCCAGCAAACAATGTCGCAGGGATATCACCTGTCAAACCAATACAATTTGCAAACGTCTGTTCAAACATGTATTCAACAGGCTTGCCATGAATACCATCAAACAATGTACTTGGTATTTCGCCTGTCATGGCTGTTTGACCTGCAAACGTACCATAGAACGTTGGGTTTGTGCCATCTTTCAGGGTAGGGAATATTGCCCCCAAACTGCCACTGATAGAATGTATCGTTTCCAGCCCTTCGTTATACGTATCATTTGCATAGTATTCCGAAAAACGTATTGCTGAATATGTTGGTTCCTGTCTGTGTGTTTTATCATATCCAGATGCACGTCCTGCAAACTTAATCTCGTACATGCCAGGCTTGCTGTACTTACATGTGTATGCAGTATTTGCATCGCTGATATAATCTGTGTCGAAATCAATTTTTGTACGGTCGATTTCTTTTACAGCGCTGCCATCGCCACAATCAACCCAGAATTTACCTTTGGCTGCGATATTAAATCTGAACGATGTGGTCTTTGCAGTGGTTGTAACAACAAACTGTGGTGCCAACATACACGCATGTTCTGTTGTCAGATTATTTCCACCAACAATACCATCAACCGTAAATCCGGTATAGCATGTACATGCCGATGCACCAGATGCGCTGTCTGAATATTGTGGACATGGGTTCATTCCTTGTTCTTCGCCCGTATATTCAAAAACGCCACCCGGACAGTATGA
>JAFOXU010000133.1 GCA_017425725.1 Alphaproteobacteria bacterium
GCAGCATCTGATTGGTTTGACGGATTTTTGGCACGCAAATACAATGTTTGCACAAAAATCGGTGGTGTAATGGATCACATTGGTGACAAATTGTTGGTTGTTAACACATTTATCATGTTGGCAATTATGATGCCAGTATGGTTTGTCATTGTTCCAATTATTATTATGATTGCACGTGAATTGTATATTTCTGGTTTACGTGAATTTTTGGGCACACAGAAAATAGAAATGCCTGTTCCAAAAGCACGCTTTTCCATGGGCAAAATAAAAACTACATTGCAAATGATATCAATTGCAGCATTTTTATTAATATTTGTTGTTGGCACACTTATCACACCTGAATCAGACAGTCGCACATTAATGTATCTGATTTATATCTTGCCACAAATTGGCATCTGGGGTTTATGGATATCATTGGTTGCATCAATCTGGTCTGCAACACAATATACAATAACATTCCTGGGTCATTTGAAAAAAATAAAATAATACAACAAAGATAAACCGCCGTACACGGCGGTTTATTTCTACTCCCTAGAACCAACTTTTTTTATCTGATTTGGTTCCTGCAAATTCATTCAACAACTTCTTTTGTTTATCCGATAATTTTGTTGGAATATTTATTGCGACATCGATATACAAGTCACCAAAACTGCCACCACGACGAACAGATGGCATACCATGCCCACGCACACGCAGTTTTTCACCAACCTGTGTCCCAGCAGGCACCTTGACAGATAATTTTTTATCATCAATTGTTTCAATATCTATTTCACCACCCAATGCCAGTGTTGTAAACGGCACATCTACACGCATAATCAAATCATTACCATTTCGTTCAAAAACC
This sequence comes from Alphaproteobacteria bacterium, assembly GCA_017425725.1. Lineage (GTDB taxonomy): Bacteria > Pseudomonadota > Alphaproteobacteria > Rs-D84 > Rs-D84 > Enterousia. The sequence goes on from JAFOXU010000133.1 coordinate 845, forward strand.
TTATCTGGTCTGATACGTACATCCAGATAAAAGTCCCCAGCAGGTCCACCATTTGCCCCTGCTTCGCCCTGACCTGCCAAACGCAACCTTGCGCCATCTTCGATACCAGCAGGTATTTTAACCTCTAATGTACGTTGTTTATGCTGTGTACCTGTACCATCACATTCAGAACACTTTTTACTGATTTTTCGCCCCAATCCATTACATTCTGGACATGGCGCTTCGGTAACAAAAAATCCCTGACGTGTTTGCACAAATCCACTGCCCCCACATCGACTGCATACAGGTGCAGGTTTACCATCATCGGTTCCATTACCATGACATTTTTCACATGTTACATTGCTCGAAAATTTAACAGTATGTGTTTTACCGAAATATGCATCTTTTAAGTCAATAATCACCTCGTCCAGCAAATCACGTCCACCACGTTGTGGTGCGCCACGCTGTGGACCACCACCGAAACCACCGCCAAATCCAAATCCACGCATTGCTTCTCTTAAAATATCTTCCATGCCGGCACCGCCACCCATATCGAAATGGAATGCGCCATTACCAAATGGATTACCGCCAAAACCTGCACCAGATGCATTTCCGCCTGCAAATGCAGCATCACCGAATCTGTCATATGCCGCCCTCTTTTGTGGGTCTTTTAATATATCAAAGGCATTATTTACTTCTTTGAATTTTTCTTCGGCATCTTTATTATCAGGATTTCTATCTGGATGATATTTCATAACCAGTTTATGATACGCTTTTTTAATATCAGCATCAGATGCATCACGTGCAACCCCAAGTACTTCATACGGATTTTTATTCATTTTATAATTCCATGGTATTTTATTGTTACCAAATATATAAGACAGCAATTTAAAAAATCAAGTCCATAAATATTAATAGGCTTAAATTCTTTGGGCTTGCGAAAAAATTAAAAATGTTCTAATAATAGTGTTGCTATGACAGATAAAAATATAAACACATACGATGCATCAGACATTCAGGTTCTAGAAGGCTTAGAACCAGTTCGTTTACGTCCTGGAATGTACATTGGTGGCACAGACGAAAAGGCCTGGCACCATTTACCAATTGAAATTATGGACAATTCTATTGACGAAGCCGTTGCCGGTTTCGCCAAGAAGATTACCGTAAATTTAATCGATTCAAAAACAATTGAAATCACAGATGATGGCCGTGGGATTCCTGTGGACGAACATCCAAAGTACCCTGGCAAATCTGCATTAGAAGTTATATTAACAACCTTACATTCTGGCGGTAAATTTAATAATAATGTGTATAAAACCAGTGGTGGCTTGCACGGTGTTGGTTCTGCGGTTGTAAACGCCCTGTCATCAGAAATGATTGTTGATATTGCACGCGATGGATATAATTGGCATCAGACTTTTTCACGCGGTCTGCCAACCAGTTCGATGCAACGTATGGATGCAACCAAGGCACATGGAACAAAAATCCGCTTTACAATCGACGATGAAATTTTTGGCACAAATGCAGTATTTAAGCCCGTTAAAATTTATCGCATGGCACGTGCCAAGGCATTTTTATCACGTGGCATAAAAATTGATTGGCATTGCAATCCTGAACTATTAACCGAAGATATGAATATCCCTGCAACCAAGACATTTTATTATCCAAATGGTGTTGCAGATTTCTTGGCAGAAAAAACAGATTCTAAACCACGCATTTTGCCACGCATATTCAGTGGCAGTGTCGATTTCCCGGACGACAGTGGTCGTGTTGAATGGGCGCTAACATTTTTAACTGATGAAAATGGTGCGGCATCTGACGACGGTTTCTTCTCGTCTTACTGTAATACAATTGCAACAATTGACGGTGGAACACACGAAACAGGATTTAAGTCTGCCATTACCAAGGGAATAAAAGCATATGGCGAAAAAGTAAACAACAAGGCCGCAGCAAC
>JAFOXU010000010.1 GCA_017425725.1 Alphaproteobacteria bacterium
GCTGTATTTTCTGACTTTGTATTCTTGGTTGTGATATAGAATACGCCAGTTTCAGAATTTCTTAACTGTACAACTTCTTTGCTACCTTTTTTAGATGCCATTTTATTCGCCTTTTATATTATTCTGCGACCGATTTTAGGGTATATATAATAAAAAATCAAGTCTTTTTTGTAAAAAAAGTATTTTTGTGTATCGTCCACCACAGATGCAAAGTGTGGTGCGGGTAAAGAGACTCGAACTCTTATGGGTTGCCCCGCTGGAACCTAAATCCAGTGCGTCTACCAATTTCGCCATACCCGCATGTCTTTAATACACAGGATAATTTCGTGGGAAACTATCTGGGCGTTTCAGATCAGATTTTACACCGCATCCCGTTAACGCCAGCATAGTTATAACTAAAAATCCCATAAATATCTTTTTCATGTTGTGCATTATAATCTGTATAAATCCTAAAAGTCAAATTTTTTGGTTGGTTTATATTCTGCTACAAACTTCTATATATCTAAATATGTAAGTTTTGTTGAATAATACTTTGTAATACAAAGCCGTATTTTATGACAGGCGTTTCATTTGGTGCAACCAAAAAATCATTTTTAGTAATATCTAGGTCTATTGTTTTGTCGGCTGTGATTTTTGTAGCACGCACAGATGGCTTTTTGTCCATTAACAAATCTAAACAAGCTTTTGCGTTTATACGAACCAGGCCGGTAACTTCTTCGGGTTGAAAATGAAAATCTGTAAATTCTGTTGGTAATTTGTTTGCATAAATATGCGCAAACGCACGATCGTGCCAATTTTTCGCAGGTTTATCTTGTCGCCAGAATACAATTTCCAAAGGAATCGCATCGGATGCATCCATGCTAAGTCCGATTTCTTCATGAATTTCACGTTGGAATGCATCACGCACTGTTTCGCCTGCCAACACGTGGCCGGATGCTGTTGTGTACAGTTTACCGGAATCAGCACGAATTTGGAAATATATGTTTCCATTATCATCATACATCCAACAATGAACAGTTTTATGCCATAAGCCGTTTTGGTGAACTATGTCACGGGGTTTTTGCCCGATTTTGTTCATATATTCGTCATAAATATCTAGGTGTTCCATAAAATCTCCCTTTGCAAGTCCCATGATAATAAATCAGTCTGAAAAAAACAAAACAAAAAACACCCAAAAGGGTGTTTGATTTTTATGGCGGGCTAGTATTCTGTTGCTAACTTTCCCATACCTAAATATGAAAGGTTGCAAAAATTTAAACTTTAAACTAGTATGATAAAAACTAATGGTGAAAGTATGAAAAATATAGTAAAAAAATTTAAACAATATTCAAATACAGATGATATTTTGAAATTAGTGTATGGCATCCCATCTTCCGAACATTTTGACTGTGTTTTTGTTGCGCCATCTTGGAATATAGAAAAAGTTTTTGATTTATCATCAATTAATACAGAACTATTATTTTCTAACCAGGATATAACCGCACATAAAATTACACATAACGGCAAAAAATACCTGTATGTGCAATTAAAAATTGGTGCACCAAATATGGTAGATTTTTGTGTGTCTTGCTGTGATCTGGATTGCGATAAATTCATATTTATCGGATCCGTTGGGTCATTGGTCCCAGAAATAAATTTAGGTGACATTATTATCCCAGAATATTCGATATCTGGTGATGGGGCGTCATTATATTTACACGATGCGTTAGATACAGATAACATGTTCAAACCTGCATATTCTAATCCGGAATTAAACCGCTATATCAAAAATGTTTGCAGGACACAAAACATAAATACCGTAAGGGCAGTTCCGATTTCTGTGGACAGTGTTATGTGCGAATATCAACATCTGGACGAATTTAAAAATATGGGTGCAAATGTCATAGAAATGGAAACCGCAACTTTTTTCAATGCGATGAATTTAATCGGCAAACCGGCCTCTGCGGTTTTGATTGTGTCCGATAATTCTTCGGTCGGTCAACATTTAATAGATATCGACAAAGAAATGCGAGATAAGTACCATGCTGCAAGAACATGCATAAAGAATATTTTGTTGAATATATAAAATAAAAGCCCAAAAAATTTGGGCTTTTAATTTTTATGGCGGATGGTGAGGGATTGTATATTCCCATGTTCGTTTTCACTCCATGGGCCCCTTTCGCCTACGGCTCGAACCCCGGGGTTCTCATCCAACCATCACAGATAAAAATAAAACGCCCACAAGGGGCATTTAATTTTTATGGCGGATGGTGAGGGATTCGAACCCCCGGTGGAGTTGCCCCCACAACGGTTTTCAAGACCGCCGCATTCGACCGCTCTGCCAACCATCCTAAACTTTCAAATATTTCCGCTGGTCTTTCAAACCGAACGAAACATATGCAGGTTTTTAAACCACGCACAGTTTATATTTTGACACGATAAATGTCAAATGTTTTTTGTCTTAATCTTCGACTTCTATTTTTGTATCTGTTCCCATTATACTTCTACGCCCATAGCGCCCCCCTTTTTTATGTATCAAAGTCCATTATGTATTCTCCTTGTTAATCTTGTGTGTCATCTTCCAAAATAATGTTGCTACCCATATTTTTTCCCTTTGTTTGATTTGTATAATTATAATTTATTTTTCTTAAGCGAGCAAGCCAAAATCACCCCACCGCCAATCAGCATTAACCCAGACAACATCTGCCCCATGGTCAATCCCCACGATGTCAGGAATCCAATATGTGCATCTGGTGCACGAAATTGTTCACAAATCATACGGAACAGGGCATACAATATCCCCATTATGCCTGCAATTGCCCCAGGGCGTTTACGCAGAGATGTAAATCTGTACAGGCAATACATTATTATGAAAAGTAATATTCCTTCGCTGGCGGCTTCGTACAGTGGGCTGGGATGGCGTGGTATGGTGGTGTCGCCATTAAAAACAACAGCCCATGGTACATCTGTGGCACGGCCCATGACTTCTTGGTTAATAAAGTTTGCAATACGGCCAAAAAACAGTCCAATCGGTGTAACAACAGCCATCAAATCCAGTAATGCCCACGGATTTTGCTGTTGTTTATGTGCAAATAAAAATATCGCAATAATTACCCCCAGCAGACCACCATGAAAGCTCATCCCACCATGCCAAACAGCCAATATTTCCAGTGGGTGTGATAAGAAATATCCCAGGTTATAAAACAGCACATATCCCAGTCGTCCACCGATAATAACCCCGAAAACAATTGCAGTTAGCAAATCGTCAATTTGTTGTTTGGATAATTTGATTACACTGTCTGATTTTCGTGTCAGATATTTAAACAGCCAATATCCGCCAACAAAGCCGGCAATATATGCCAACGCATACCATCTGATATCCAAACCGAATACAGAAAAAGCAACCGGTGAAATTGGGTTAATTACAATAGCCATTGCATATTATTCTTTTGCAGGCGCACAATATCGTGCAACTTGTTGCTGTTTCAGTGCGATTGCATTTTGAATGCGTTTAATGCGTGCAGTATCCGGATATTTTGAATTTTTTTCTTGTTCTAATTGTTGTTGTAATTCCGCTAATTGTTTTGGCAGATTCGCAATTGTTTCCTGTGTGCGTCGTGTATTGTTAAAGGCAACGGCCGCATTATATGCGCCACGTTGAAATTGACGTTTAATTACTGGATTTTCTCTCATTTTAAACACCTTTCGTTTATTTATAGTTTTTATCTTGAAAACACTTCTTATTTTATTATATATTTATCAAAAGACAAGGAGAAATACAAAATGGCAACACGTAAATCTGTTATCAAAGACACAACCGCCAGAACGGTAACATCTGGTATCGATTTATACTTAAAGCGTATATTTGCATTAATGTTTGGTGCGGTTGGTGTAACTGCATTGGCGGCATATATGACGATTTGGGGTGGTGGACTGCAGTACTTGTTTAATTTTCATACAGGTGGTATGTCTGCGCTGTATTATATTTTATTATTTGGTGGTCTGGCATTGTCAATCTGGGCCCAGGTTCGTGTGTTCAGTATGAAGCCAATGACGGCCGGTTTGTTGTTAATGCTGTACGCTGTATTGATTGGTGTAACAATGACACCATTGATTGCAGTTGCGTTATCTGTAAATCCTGCATCAATATTGATGGCGTTTATTGTGGCGGCATTGATGTTTGCGTGTATGGCAATGTTTGGATATAAGACAATCAAAGACCTGTCATTTATGGGTATATTTTTGATGATGGGTATGATTGGTTTGATTATTATTGGGCTGTTGTCTTTTATTTGGCCGGCAATGTTGGGCGGTACATTTGGGACAATCGTCTGTTTTGCTGGCGTGTTAATCTTTGCGTTATTCACAGCATATGATATGCAGAATTTGAAACGTGCATATGCGTATGTTGGTGATGGTATGCAAAAGAATCAGTTGGCTGTATTGGGCGCATTGCATTTATATATATCCTTTATTGCAATGTTCCAGTATTTGTTAAGTTTGTTTAATCGTGACTAAAAAAAGTGGGGAAAAATGGCATATAAAATAGATAAAACAAAATGTATTGGTTGTGGTACATGTATGGGAATTTGTCCTGTTGGTGCAATCAGCATGGGTGCAGATGGTAAATGTGTAATTGATGCATCAAAATGTATTTCGTGTGGAACGTGCGCTGCGGTGTGTCCTGTTGGTGCAATTGGTCCAGACAATATGTAAA
>JAFOXU010000139.1 GCA_017425725.1 Alphaproteobacteria bacterium
GAATTTTAGCCTGCGAATTATACAAGGATTTTTATAGAAATCAAGCAATATTAGCATTTTAATATCGACCAATGCATCCCAGATACGAATTTCCCGTAGATTCCAAGATATTTATAAATTGATTTTGATTCTTTCCAGAAAATAGTGCCAAAATCGTGCCTGTTTCTGTGGCCAGCATATCTGCAACCGTTGCAATGCCAGAATTCATTTTCTTAAAGAACCCACTGGAAGGGCGTATTTCTGCAGCCAACAACTGATTTGTGCCATGTGATTTGGCATTTTTATTCGATTCAATAACCATTAATTGGCATTCTGGTGATATAATTAATTTATCAGTGACCACAGCATCGCTGCCAAGCAGTTCACCCCACCAGCCGGTTGAACCACAAAAAATTGGCATATATATTGTTGCATTCGGGTTCTGTGCCAGTATTTCTGAAATATCCTTGTCATCGTTATACACATCTGGCATTACGCCTGTTGAATTATTTATAACCTTGCGTGCCAACTGGTATTCGTTATCCCCAGTTGTTTTACGTGGCCAATAAAGAATCGGAAACTTTGTCATCACTGAGAATTATATCAGATTCGGAATGTACAAAAAAGGGGTGTATGTTAAATAAAGCACTTGATTTTTTATTTTTTTATACTTTTGTACCATTTTTTGCCACCTTCCCATAAAGTATCCAGGTCCTTTTTTGCTTTATCATAGAATTCAGTAGATATCTGAACATTAAATAATGTCTTGATTAGTGCAGGAATCATCGTCATAAACATTGCAATAAATATCCCCATCAAGATAACTGTTATCAGCGTATCGTTTTCCATCATCAGTGCATTCATCAAAAATTCCGAATCGTTTGAGTTTAATTTATCTACTAATTCTGTCAATTTTGTTCCAAATACAGCGTTTAAAAACATAGTTGCGAATGATACAAATATACCTGTTATTGCAATACCCAGCGTTGCAGATACGACGTTATCAATAATTGATTTTAATGATGTTCCAACACCTGCCAGTGAAATTTTCCACCCCTTGAACAGCCATGCCAGCAACATTAATGGCAGCATTATTAAATCCATAGATAATTTTATAAATACTTCTAATAAATACAGTGGAATTGGAACCAATGCCATAAGGAACAACCCCATTATCATTGCGCCAGCAAGCAGTAATATAATATTTGGCACTATTGGTACCCACAGTATATCGAACATATAATCATGATCGAATGCCATATTCAGCATCAGCCAACCAACAGTCATCCCCAGACCTGTTATTTGGTGTATACCCGCCAATTCGCATGTCAAATTATGACGTAATTTCGGTGAAAATGCGCCATCCTCTGATTGTGCTAGTGGATTATTTGTAGTGTTTATTGTTGCTAAATCTGCCACCGTAGATGTGACAACACATTTGCCAAATTCGTTATCGTTATTGTGGGCAACCATACGATTCAATGACAGCCCAACATTAAATATTGGTTCGATTGCAACGTCTGTAATCATGCGTGGTAATGGTGCTAGTAATAAAATACTAACAAACCCCAATTTAAACATATGATTACTGAACGTTGTTGCGATATTCCAAGGTTCATCAAATTTAGAATTTGTAAAATTAGAAAGCAGTGTCCATGCAAACCATATTGCTGTTAATCCAAGGGCAACAGGTACAACAGAATATCCAATTGCCTTGTATACAGGTGGTAATAATTCAGACATTGTCGCCAAAACATCTGAAAACATTTGGCAAGACCAACAACTGGAAAAGAAATCCAGCGCCCCATTTGTATCTAGTGTCGTAATAGATCGGTAAATAGAAATCCCTGCGATTGTGGCAACGCCTACACCCAAACCAATAAGCCATGTTGCAACAGCACTTGCACTGGATGGCAAGAAGGATAAAAATACAATTAAAAATTTTTTAAACCGATTCATTACTTTTAATTATACCATATTTTATGATAAATGTGATATAATTGAAATAATAAAGATGTAGAGAGAATGAATTTATTCAAACGGTTATTTTGTTTATTTGCTGTTTTTACGGTGTTTTTTGCGCCGTCTGTGGTATTTGCAGACACTATGGTTGATAGGTTGAATTTATCCCCATTTGTGCCATTGGTGTTGGATTCAATGATGATGGTGGCAACAGGAATTTATGAATTTTTTGTTGGTACTGATGAACAAACAGGAATAATACATGTCTTGATTTGGACTTTTTTGGGGTTAAGTATTGCGTTAACTTTGGTTAAAATGTATTTCCCACAGAAATGGGTCGGATTTTTTGGATTTTCTGGTGGTGGTGATTTGGCCAGTGGTAAAATGACTGCGACCAGTGTTATGGAAAGTGTTTTTAAACCTGCTGTACGTGCTGTGATTGCGTCGTTATTATTATTGGAGATACAGCCAAAATATATGACACAGTATTTAATAAATCCGTTCTTGGAATTTGGCTCTATTTATACGTCACATATTGTATCAACAATTAACGTGATTGATACATCGGCAGAAAGTGTGGCGTGCCCCCAAGATGTTCTGAACAAGGAATGGATTTCGCTGGAATCATGTGAATTTTTAACACAACCGGTTGCAGATTTGTCACATGCGAATAATCAAATCATAAAAAAAGGATTTGAATATATGTCACGTGGTTTGCGTGGTTTAATGACATTGGTGCCGCATGGGGGTCAAGATTTTATGAATTTATTTACGGGTATTGTATTGATTATAACGTTCTTTGGGTGCAATATATTTATGGCATTACTGATTATCCAAGGAATATTTAATTTTGGGATACAGTTAATATTATATCCGTTCTTTGTGTTAACGTATGTGTTTAAAAGTAATGATAAATGGCTTGATATATGGCCTGCTTTTTCTGGTATTACCAAGGCATTACAACAGTTGATAATAACGATGATTGCGTGTTCGTTCATATTATGTATAAACGTTGCTGTTATTAGTGCGTTGTTTAAATGGAATACGCCTGTGTTTGTTGTGGCTGCAGGTGGCAGCGCATCAAGTAATTTATCACAACAGGTCGGTTCAGTCGGATTTGGTCAGCATTCTGTATTATGGTTGTCTGCAATACTGACGTTTTATTTAATGTTCAAGATATTTGAATTAACACGTAAACAGTTGGATATGTATGTTGGCAAGGGTATGGATTCGCTGTACAACAGTGTTACAAGTGATACGAAGAATTTATGGGAAGGCGGCAAAAGAACAAAGAAACAAATTAGCGAAATTATAGATTTGATTAAGAAATGAATAATGTAGTAGATGGTCTTATTCAGTGTTGGGGGTGCGAGCCCTTTGATAGGTTGTTTCAGATTGTATCGAAAACAGCCGCTGTTGCCTATGAAAAATTTATTGGACTGGCATTTGGGTTGTTTGTATTGCTGTTTACAGTTTATGTGGTAAATGCAATATGGAATAACATGAAAAACGGTATGTCTGATCCGTGGATGAAAAATTCTGTTCAAAAAGTGTTTATAAGTTCCGTCTTGGCATTAGGTATTCTTGGTATGGGCGTCTCTTTTCCACGTTTAGTAGGACGTGTTATTTTTGAACCTGTGGCGCATTTCACATTGAAATATTCACAAGCAATGTTAAGAACAACAGATGAAGTAGTAGCTGTGCGTGTAGATTATCGGCCCCAACCCATAGATACTGAAACAGAACAAGAACTTTTTTATACTTCTGCGTTACGTGATGACATTATATCGATTATGGCAACGACAACAACAATGTTTCAGACGTATATCAAACTGGGTATTGCTGTTATGGATGCCGCTTTTTCCTGGGAGGCGATATTGGGTGTTGGCGCCTTTCTAAAACATATTATTTTGTTCTTTATTGGTATGTATATTGCGTGGGGATTTGTAAAAATATTTTTTAAATATTGTTGTTATTTTGCAGATGCTATAATTGCAATGGCGTTGTTTGCATTCTTCTTTCCGGTATCTTTGGTTATGTTGGTGTTCAAGGACGTCCAAAATGTTCCAAAATGGTTTGGCGAAATTGGCAAGAATGTCGGGGCTGCACAAATTAAAAACTTAATCAATGCAATTGTAACGTTGGGTTCTGTTGTGCTGACGTATACTGTAATAATAGTGATTGTTACAAAGTTCTTTTCAAGTGTAAACTCAAATGTAATGGATCAATTATTAGCAGGCAATGTATATGGCGATGATTTAAATATGGAAAGTGTTGAATCTTTGACATTGGCAGGTTGTGTTGCGTTGATTTATGTAATGAATTTTATTTTCGCACAAATACCAGAAATAACGAAAATGATATTATCTGCATTCTCGGTCCAGGAAAACAAGCAACACGGTGAACAAATCGGAACAGATCTGATGAATCTAAGCAAGATTGCCGTGGATAATGTTGTCAA
>JAFOXU010000062.1 GCA_017425725.1 Alphaproteobacteria bacterium
GGATTCAAAAAGCGATATTGATTTGGCGATTGTTGCAGATTTGTCAAATGTGGAAAAATGGATTAATGGTGGCAATTTGTATGCGATGATGAAGGCTTTTGCTCGTTCGTGGCGTCGTACCAAGACAATGTCGGTTGCTGGTCGTAATATTGATATAAAATTAATTGATAAAAATCGTGAATACAGTCGTGAATATTGGACGGTGGGCAGTGTGTATTCGGTATTACGAAAATATTGGTTACATGTTCCTGTTCGTGTAAGTCACAGCGAATTGCGTTCCATAAGGCGTGTTGCATATAAAAAATATCGTGTTGTAATGCGTCAATGTCGGACAATTTTGCATGAAAAAATGTCGGCAGAATATATTGATGCGTATTTGGTGAATTTACAACGTGTTCGTGTAAATGCTGCGATTGAAAATCATATTCAGCCGATTGTATCAACAACATGGGCGTTCAAAATGGTGCGAAATACAGGCATCTTGCGTAAAATGCGTAATCGTTCGAAAAAGTTGCAATCGAAAAATTATAGTATTTATTAAAAATGCCCAGTACAGGGCGTTTTTATTTTTCATTTTTGTCATTCTGGGGCTTGACCTCAGAACCTAGGTCGTTTGGTTTCTATCCATCTGGATGTGCAAGTCAATCCACAGGAAGACACTGCTTCGTTAACATTACGTAGTGCAGGTGTTTTTTTATTCAATCACTAACCATTTACACTTTTTTGTATATACACTGTAACGTACAGGTTTCTGGTGCTTTTTAATGTCAAGCAAAAAGATTCCTAAAAATACAAAAAATTTAAGATTTTTAAGGTTTACTGCCCTGTAAATATGTACTATGATACGAGCATAAATCAAGGTTAAGGTTGTAGGAAAGGTCGGGAATGCGTGGTTTTGCACAGCATTTTAAATATTTGTTAAGTGCACTTTTTGTTCTTTGCACGGTGGTTTTTAGTCCAAATTTTGCATTTGCGGCAGGCGATGAGTCGTTGACTACTGATTATACTTGTGGAACAGAAATGTACACAGGTTGTAAATCAGGGTACTTTATGTCTTATGGTACTGCTGGTTATGGCCCAATATATGATGCCACGCCAAAGGCGGGTAATACGTGTTCGCCATGTCCAGATGGTTATACGTGTGCCGGTGGAACGGCGGCACCAACAATTACTTGTGCGGCCGGTACGCGTGTGGTCAGCGCTGGGGCAAAATGTACAACCCCGTCTGGCGGTTGGTGGACGGCATCGTCGCATACGGTTAACTATGGTCAGGTATCATTGGTAAATTACTGTATGGCGGGTTATAGTAATTCTTTTACATCTGCCATATATCACAAGAATGGAACGTATTGTCGTAAGGATGTCGCTGGTGCATCTGTTGCGAATACGATACCTGCGCGTTATATCAAGGTTACGTCATCTGGTTCGTCTGTAGATAGTAGTAAGACGCGTGTTGTTGAAATTCAGGCGTTTGCATCTGTGGGTGGTCTGGGTACGAATTTGTTGTCGGGAAAAAGTGGGCCGACAGGTGCAAATATAAGCAACGCGACTGATGGCAGTTGGACATCCACTAAGTATGCTGAGGGTTCTTCTTCTAATGATATAATTTGGGATATGGGTGCTATCAAGGATATCGGTTCTATTAAATTTGCGTTATTTACAGATGGTCGTACATATAATAATGTTACAATTTCTGTGTCAACGAGTAACACTGCAGTCAGTACATGGACAACGGTTTTGGGGCCAATTAGCGTAGCGACACAAAATGTGACAACCGCAACGGGTGAACTTGTTCGTTTAAAAGGGCAAACGCCGTGTTTGACTGGTGCTTATGCTGCTTCGTCGACAGTTGCTTTGACGGGTACAAAATCTTGTAGTTCGTGTGCGGCTGGAACGTACAGCAGCGTTACAGGACGTTCGGCATGTACGCCATGTGAAACAGGGTCGTATAATACCGCAATGGGTTCATCGTCGTGTACCCCATGCCAAAACGGTACAACAACCAGTGGCACTGGCCAGACCAGCTGTAATGCAACGTGTACATATGCGGCAAATACTAAAACATGGCAGACGTCGACCTGGTCACCTAGAGATACTAATAATTACTTCATAAAAGATACGGTTTGTGCGGCAGAAACATTTAAAAATGGATA
>JAFOXU010000123.1 GCA_017425725.1 Alphaproteobacteria bacterium
CAAACGAAAACGCAAATTCTGTTGTTGCACCATCAGCAATATAAGAAATCTTATACAACTTATACCCCCATAAAATTAACCAACCAAATCATCAAATCTGGACAGTATTTTTTCCAATAAGTTTACTTTTTTTGCCTTGGTATTTTTTAATTTTGTCAGATTATTTTTTCTCTTTTCGTCATATGGTGCAGTTGTTTCTGATCGCAAACGTTTTAATACAGCACCTTCGGTAATGCCATTTGCAGACATACCTGATGCACCATATTTTGCACGCTGTGTGGCCAACACTTTTTTGACCAGATTTACTTTTTCTGCATCATCTGTTGCCATTTGCTTTAAGATTTCCTGACGCTGATTCTTTGCTGTTTTTTTTGCGTCTTTGTAATCTAAGATATCTGTTACATCTGTTACAATTTGTCCCATTTAAATTCCTTTTTTTTATTAAGATATTTTATACCGTATACCAGCCATGAACACTGACAGACAAGACAGTTATTGGCAACGCATCATCACCATGTATTGTCCACATTGGTTCAATTGTATTCTTTAATGTGCCCAGTAAATTAATATGAACGTCACCGTTATATCCATTCGAAGATATATTATATACTTCATTAGGTAACGGAATACGATGACTGTTAATAGATATTGTTTTTGTATTGATTAAGCGTGCTGACACCTTGCGCACCTTGATACGCGATGCGTTATGTCCAGATGATTTTAGTGGCAATCCCGATGCACAAAATTTGAAATTATATTCATCTATATCTGTCAATGCATTTACATCAAAATACTCTAAAAACACGTCATTATCACGTTGCACAATGACATATGTTCGCCCACTACATGTGGCAACAGATATAAAATTGCCATTTGTTGTATATCTGCACCATGCAGAAATACCCAATGCAGCATTTTGATTTAGTACCGCCATTACGCCATCTGTACGCACAACAAATAACTGACGTGTGTTGCTGTTATATGCAATATCTAATGGCGATTGTATCAAATGCTTGGACAATGCGCATAAATCATTGGCGTTATAATTTTCACCAATTTCATCCAGACACAATTCACGAATATCGCATCCGTTTCCTGATACGAAAACAGTTGTACCTTCTATCTTTTGCGGTTGCAGATATCGTTCTGTCATTGAACCGACAGATGTATGCTGTTTAATATCAACAGATGTCGGCGTTAACGGTTTATTAGATATCGCCCATTCGCCACAATTAGTTAATATTTGCAGATTATCACTGCTGACGACGGTGCAGATTTCTTGTCTTTCCTGTGATAACAACGACACAAATATCGCATCATCATCCAAACCAGTTCCAACATCAAAGTTTCTGTGCTGACCAACCTTGGACATCCAAATACCACTGGGCCATGACCGTGAACCACCAAACACCAATCTATCTTGATGAAATGTGATACTGCGTGGCCAACCACGACGATTGCTGAATGCAGACTCATACCATTGTGAAACAGAACTGTTTGGCATGGTATATACTGCATTTATATACGCAACAACCTGTGTTGGACTGATGTATTCTGTAATCAGCCATTGATTATCCAACAAATATAAACGACTGCCAACACTGTCTGGTGTCCAAAATGCTGCATTTGTTGTGAATGTTGCATAGTTGTTTCCCAGTGAATGCGCACTGATTGTAATTTTGATTCCTGATGCATCATCAAACCGCATAAAAGGCAAATTAACTGTTAAATTAGAATCATTTTGGTCAAATATAAAATCAGATAAACTGAATACATCGTTTGTTTTTTGCAGGACACGTGGCTTATAGTCAGGATGAACAAATATCATTGTTCCAAATCGTTGTGCGTATTGAACATTCGTCAAATCATGATATGTCCATGGTGTCCGTGTTTCAAATACGCATTTGTCATCGTGATAGATAGACATATATCCATCTGTTAATACAATTATACATTGTTCTGTATCAGACACAGAAAAATTAATTATCTTGGCCAAACCAGATAATTTATCAACAGATTTTAATCCACATCTGCGAGATATGGCGCCACTGGCCAAAACATCCATATTTTCCAAACAAGACAAACCATTTATTCCATCACGCACATAAAATTCTGGGGCAACTTCACCATTTGCAAATGAATTTTGCATTTTAATAAAATCTGCCATTATATTCCCCTTTTTTGATATTTTAAAAACGTGAATTGATTAATGAGAAGTCTGATATTTTATCAACGGGTGTTATTGTACTGTCGATAAATTTTGCGCTTTGCAATTCTGATTCATACAGCGCAACCAACATACGAAAAACCGTTTGATCACCCAGCAGTGGGATACAAAATTCCATCGCCAGACGTGTTGCAACCAATGTTGCAAAATAACTGGGGAATTTTTCTGGGGATGTTTTAGTAATTGCAATTATATTTATTTTATCAGACGAACAAACAATTCTATCACCGATAACACGACCATCTGAACGTAATACACGTAATACATTTGATGGAATTAAAAAATTGCCATCTGTATTTTTTATCAGTTCCAGTTGCTGTGTTGCAAATCGCCATGGATGTAATGACATCAGCGCATCAACAACAGTATCAAACAATGTTCGTGATAATTGGGCTGCTGCACTGTCGTCTGTTAACGACTGAATTGGTGCTTCGCCCAGTTTTAACAACGCCATTGAACATAAATCAATCTTGGTAAGCATTATTATTTCCTTTGTTTGCTTTTTTGTTTACAAAATAAATAGGCCGGCAAAAACCGGCCTGATATTAAGAAAATATTTCTATAATTATGCCAATGCAACAGTTGTTACATTTAATTCTGTGATGTTAATTTTCTTTATTGCTGTATTATCAGATGCATTAATAATGATTATATCACCGATATTCATCAATGTTTTTACATTATTAAAATATCCATTTGCTGTAATCGTAGATAAAGTTTCATCTGCACTGTAATGCCACAATGTAAATCCATTTGCATATGCAATAACTGACAAATTTTTATTTTGAAATGCCATATGTTTTTCCTTTTGTTAATTATTTGATTTTTTATTGTGTTTTATTTATGCAGAAGGTGCATCTGAACACTTAACACGAACAATGCCAGATTCATCAATCAATACAGCACCTTGGGACATACTGTTGCTGATAAAGTGCGCAGCACGTTCACCATGCCAAGAAATATCTGTTTTAACTTCTTGACCGCACGCATGCCCCACACTGGATGCATGATAGATAAAGCAATCACGATTTGTACCATCAACAGGCAAACCGTTATACAGAACCCATGTGATACCCAACCATTTTCGTGCCTCGAAACCGTTTACCAATGGTGTTGCATCGCCAACATAATCTGCAGAAACAAATTCATCCATCGACAACAATTCATTCCATTGATGAACACCAA
Organism: Alphaproteobacteria bacterium; assembly: GCA_017425725.1. GTDB lineage: Bacteria > Pseudomonadota > Alphaproteobacteria > Rs-D84 > Rs-D84 > Enterousia. Next base: position 3,413 of record JAFOXU010000123.1, read on the forward strand.
CCACAGCAAAACGACGACCATCGTCTGGAACATCGTTGGTGTTTAACACTTCGACTGCAGACAAAATCAAATCCTTG
>JAFOXU010000087.1 GCA_017425725.1 Alphaproteobacteria bacterium
ACTATTAACAATAATACATACATTGTTACTTCTTTGGGTATCGTCCACAAAGATCCATTAACTGCACTTGCGTATTTTTGTGCCGCATCTGTCATAAAAGATACCCCAGACAAAGAACCTGTAAAATTCATACCAAACCATTTGATAATATAAGAAGTCGCAGAATCAAAATACTCGACAAAAGATACCCCTGTTGCAATAAAACCACAGCATACAACCGTTAATATCGTACAAAAAATTAAACCAGGCCATATTCTAAAAAATCGAGACGACAAATATACCTTCCAATTCGCCTTTGTTAATAAACTATTAGTAACCAATAAGCCACTAATAAAAAAGAAGCATTTTACAGCGATTGCACCCATATACGTAAAAGGAAATAACTTTGAAAAAATATCAAAATTACGTACACCAACCATAAATGCTGGGATATGCCCCCAAATTACCAAAAATGCACATATCAAACGTATTAAATCAAGATTATTAGAATCTTTATGCAACAAATCCGCAAAAGTGAACTTTGACATTAAACCCCCTTATTAACATACCCTTGGAAGAGTGTAAAGAAAAACCATCTGTAATTCAACATTAAAAAACCGCCCGATTGGGCGGCGTTTTTATAATGTATATTAGTTTTATTCTGTTTCTTGCAATTTTGCACGTATATCCGACAACGCCTTGGCACGTTCTTCGATTAAACCGTTCAGGTTTGCCTTGGTCAAATCAGCCGCATATTTTATTGAATTTGCAAATGCCAGCGCATCACTGTTACCATAGGTTTTAAATGCAAAACCACGTAAACCTAAGAAAGTAGCGCCTGCATACGAACGTGGGTCAATCTTGTGCTTTAAACGCTTAAAGACATGCACCAAGAAAAACGCACCGATTATTGCCAAAATAGATTTCTTGAAATTTTCAACAATAACACGCTTTATCAATTTGGCAGTACCTTCGACAGTCTTTAACACGATATTACCCGTAAAACCATCAGTTACAACAACCTGAACACGGCCGGCACTGATATCATTCGCCTCTACAAAACCGATGTATTCATATGGCAAACTATCTTTATTTTCTGACAAAATCTTGTTCAGGTGCACCAACGTTTCATTACCCTTGGTTTCTTCGGAACCAATGTTTAAAACACCCAACTTTGGTTTTGGCATGTGGCCAACCACCTCGGCATAAACGCTGCCCAAAACAGCAAAGTCAAACAAGATATTTTCATCACAATGAACGTTTGCACCCAGGTCAAGAACAACAACACGATCGTCCCCTGCCCCAGATGGCAACATCGTTGTAATCGCAGGGCGTGCAATACCATCAATTGTTTTTAATGCCAGTTTTGATAATGACATTAACATACCTGTGTTACCAGCACTGATGACAGCAGCAGAATTCCCTTCACGGACATCCTTGATTGCCATGTACATAGATGTATCCTGGGCATGACGCAGAACATCCATAACCTTGTCCGTTCCCTTGATAACATTAGGTGCATGAATCAAATCGATATTACGTGCAACACGTGGATATTTAGCCAACAATTTACGTAAAACTTTTTCATCACCAAAAACACGGAAATGAACACTGTTTTCGCCATTTTGATACAAATACTGGTTTATTCCACCCAAGACCGCATTTGGTCCTTTGTCACCACCCATTGCATCGATTGCGATTATTTTCTTTTCTTCTGACATAATACATAAAAAAAGCAGAAAAGGTCACCGTAGTGCCCTGCATTCTGCCTTTTATCCCCCAAAAGGTTGGTTTATTAAATTATTTTGCACCACATGCAGGACAAACATGATGTGGGCGTTTCTTTTCGCCGCATGTTTTGCATACACCACATGGCATTACAGACAATGCGTCATGTGAACGACGTTGTGCACTGCGTGCTTTACTTGTTTTACTTTTTGGCGTTGCCATTTTCTATCCTTTTTATTTTTATAACTGTACTATTGTATTCAAATTCTGCCAATTTGCAAGCAAAAGTTTAATCTGACAGCACTTGGGCACAAAACATACCATGATTGTGCATTAAACCGATTACAGCGCTGTGATCATCCAGGCCCATATAGAACTGATAACCTGCAGATTCCAGTTCTTTTATTTTTGCCAATTTAAATTCTGCAGTTGTGCCAGCATAGTCATGCTGTTTGCAGAAAATTAATTTTTTTATATTTGGTAATAAATTATTTATATGGTCTTCTACCTTGGTCTGACCCATTGCCCAGCGACCAGTGATAAATACAATCGTAAATTTCTGCCCCAAGACATTCAATATATCAATCATATTGTAATTTGGGGCACCAAAACGATCATAGTTGGGTGTTGCGAACTTTTCACATACAACACCATCAATATCACAATAAATCGCAGGTATTTTTTCCATATTATTACCTTGTTTAGATACACACGCCCAGTGTGGTGTATTTACCATACTGGGCGTACTGTTTATAATTGCAGGATATTAGATATCCAACAATTGTTGTTGGCCATTACCTTCGCGTGCCAAACGTTCTGCCTTTTCTTCTTCTTTGGCAATTTCACGAACACGACGAACGTATGCACCTGTTCCAATTGGAATCAAACGACCAACAATCAAGTTTTCGTTGATACCAACCAATTTATCTGTTGAACCACTGATTGCGGCATCAACCAATACCTTGGTTGTCTGTTGGAACGATGCGTTTGAAATAAATGAACGTGATGTCAATGATGCACGTGTCAGACCGACCAAGACCTGTGATGCTTCGGCCAGTTTGCCATTATCACGTGCAACACGTGCGTTTTCTTCTTCGAAATCAACACGGTCAACAACCTGACCCATCAAGAATCCTGTGTCACCTGGATTTGTGATTTCAACACGACGTGTCATTTCACGTATCAGAATTTCAATATGTTTGTCATTAATTACCACGCCCTGCAAACGGTAAACTTGCTGAATCTGTTCAACCATAAAGGTTGCCAAGGCTTTCTGACCCAAGATACGTAAAATATCTTGTGGAACAGGATCACCATCAACCAGTTTTTCAGCCTTTTTCACAACATCCCCACTGCGTACCAACAGGTTTGTACCCTTTGGAACCGCATATTCAACAGGTGCTGTGCCGTCTGTTGGTTCAATACGGATAATAATTTTGTTTTTTGCGTCTTCCAGTTCAATCGTACCATCAATTTCTGCCAGCAATGCTGGGTTTGTTGGACGACGTACTTCCAGCAATTCATTAACACGTGGCAAACCACCTGTAATGTCGCCCGTACGTTTTGTTTGAACAGGAATACGTGCCAAGACATCACCTGCAACAACCTTGTCACCATTGGCAACATTCAATACGGAATAGATTGGCAACAGATATTCTGCAATCTTCTTGCCGCCCAAGGAAATAACATTCCCTTTGTCATCAACCAATGTAACAGCAGGTTTCAATGCCTTCTTTGTATTTGTTTTCCAGTTGATAACCTTGCGTGATACGATACCTGTCATGGAATCAACTTCTTCTTGATATGAAACGTTTTCAATCAAGTCGTTAAAGTTAACAATACCGTCTTTTTCAGCGATGATTGTATTTGAATATGGATCCCATTCTGCAACCTTGGCGCCTTTTTCAACGCTGTCACCATCGTTAACAATCAACATAGATGCGTATGGCAAGTTACTGCTGAATAATTCTTTGCCTTCGCTATCTACAACAGCCAGTTTTCCGTTACGGCTTAATACCACAACACGACCTGCGCTGTTTTTAATTGTGTTAACACCCGACAGTTTGATTGTGCCAGATACAGGTACTTCGATAAAGTGACTTTCTGCACCACCAGCAGCAATACCACCAATGTGGAAAGTACGCAATGTCAACTGTGTACCAGGTTCACCAATTGACTGACCCGCAACTACACCGACAGCTTCGCCAACATGTACCAATGCATTTCTGGACAAGTCCATACCATAACATTTTGCACACAGGCCGTCTGAACAGCATGTCAGTACACTGCGAACATCAACAGATGGCAGACCTGATTCATTAATTTGTTTTGCCGCAGCCTTGGTAATCAATTCACCGGCAGGGACAATAACTTCTTTGGTGATTGGATGAACAATGTCATGTGCCGCAGTACGTCCCAGAACAACATCGCCCAATGCAACAGACAATGTCGAACCCTGATATACAGGTTTTGCAGTAATAAAGTCTGTTGTACCACAATCGTGTTCTGTAATAACTGTGTTCTGTGACAATTCAACCAAACGACGTGTCAAGTAACCAGCGTCAGCAGTCTTTAACGCAGTATCCGACATACCTTTACGTGCACCGTGGGTGGATGTAAAGTATTCAGACATGGTCAGACCTTCTTTAAAGTTCGAAATAATTGGAACTTCGATAATAGAACCATCTGGTTTCTGCATCATACCACGCATACCAGCCAACTGCTGAATCTGACGTTTAGAACCACGGGCGCCAGATAACGCCATCATATATACAGAATTCCATTTGTCGCCACTGGATTTACCCAATGCTGCATACGCCATATCACCCAGTTTGTCGGTTGTTTTCTGCCACAAGTCAATCAACTTGTTATAACGTTCACCACCAGACAATAAACCGTTTTGATATTGTTCTTCGATTTCTGCGGCTGCTTTTTCAGATTCTGCAATCATGGTCTTCTTTTCTTCTGGAATAACAATATCGTCAAATCCAATTGAAATACCACTGCGTGCCGCTTGTTCAAAGCCAGTATTCTTTAATGCGTCTGCCAGCATAATCATCGCTTTGTCGCCACAACGTTCATATGTTGTTGCCAACAATGCTTTAATTTCTTTTACAGGCATAACCTTGTTGACCAAATCAAATGGCATATTGTCAGCATCTGGCAACAATTCACCCAAAATCATACGGCCAGCAGTTGTTTTATATGTTTTGCCTTTGATACGTGCAACAATTGGTGTGTGCAATGTGATTGATTTGTTTTCCAATGCCAATTGAACTTCGTCCATGCCACCAAAACGTGGTGATTTATCATCGTGTTCACCATTTATCAGAGAGATATAGTAAACACCCAATACCATGTCTTGTGATGGAACAATCATTGGTTCACCGTTTGCAGGTGACAAAACGTTATTGGAAGACAACATCAATGTACGTGCTTCTAATTGTGCTTCTAATGAAATTGGAACGTGAACAGACATCTGGTCACCGTCAAAGTCAGCGTTAAAGCCCTTACATACCAATGGATGCAGACGAATTGCCTTGCCTTCAATCAATACTGGTTCAAATGCCAACAATGACAATCTGTGCAATGATGGTGCACGGTTCAACAATACTGGATGTTCATGGATAACCTTTTCCAAGATTTCCCATACAACATCTTCACCATTTTCAACCATCTTGCGTGCTGTTTTCAATGTGTTTACATAATCGCCAGCCATCAGACGTGCATAAACAAAAGGTTTAAACAATTCCAATGCCATCGTTTTTGGCAGACCAACCTGATGCAATTTCAAAGTTGGACCAGATACGATAACTGAACGACCAGAATAGTCAACACGTTTACCCAACATGTTCATACGGAAACGACCAGACTTACCACGCAATGAATCAGACAATGATTTCAGTGGGCGACGGTTCTGAGATACCATTGGACGTGCCTTGTGGCCATTGTCAAA
>JAFOXU010000086.1 GCA_017425725.1 Alphaproteobacteria bacterium
CAGAAACAGGTTCTACGTCCACAGTTGGTTCAACCACAACCAGTTCTGGTTCTGCAACCACCGCCACAACTTCTTCTGTTACCACGGCAGGCTCTGTTTTTGCGCCCAATTCTGGCAATGTATCATTTGCAGACTTCTGATAGAACCATAATGTAAAGACAGACAAAACAATTAAAACACCCAACAAGACATAATATAACATTGTTGGCTTGGCACCTGATTGTGTTCCACCATCCACAGGTGTTACCGCCGCCGCAGGTTCATTTGTAATTGGCGACACAGGTCTATATTCTGATTCCACAGGCGCCACTTCAGCATCATCAGGACTATATTCTGGACCAACCACTGGTTCCAACACATCTTGAACAGGTTTATCGTTATCTGTACTCGTATACATGTTATCCGCCTGTTCATCTGACGGAAACGGTGTAAAGCCATCAAATATCGGATTTGGTGCAATTCCTTCTGTATCAACAGTGGGCTCTTCGGGTTGAAAATTAGTTGGCGGCGTGAATGACAAAGGCTGAATCAACAGTTCTTCTTCGTCTTCTTCTGAGGTATCTGCCGATGGAACTGCGATTGGTTCAACAGGCATCACAGGCATAATTGGCGCAACATCATCTTGTTTATCTTGTTCTATGTCAACCACAGGTACAACAGGCGCAGCCGGCGCCACAGGCGCATCAAATTCAATTGGTTTAAATGCAATTTCTTCGTCTATAATATTTGGGTCTGTATCGAACAATGGTTTTACTTCGTCATCGGCCATATTTTCCGCCTTTGGTTCTGTGATTACATTATCAGTTATTTCTGCTGGCACTGGTGCGGGTGTTGTTATCATAACATCCACGGGGGCAGGGCTGGCAGGCAAATTTACATTCAATTTGTTTAAAATACCTTGTGCAACATCAATTTCATCATCTGCCACCACCAAACGATGCTGTGCATTTGCCAAACGTTTTTTTGCACGTTTCAGTTTTTCATTTACAGAATCAATTTGTGATTCAATGCGTAAAATCTTTGATGCAGATTGCTTGGTAGGTTCCTTACCAATCTGTTGTTTCGCATCTGCTAACTTTTGTCGCAACGTTTTGATACGTCCCTGCAGCTCTGCGATTTTTTCATTTGTCTTTTCGATTGTTTCACGACTGCGACTGGCGGTTAATTCTGCAGCCCCCAGACGTTCCTGTGCGGCACGTTTTGCCGCAGCATTACGGAATAACATCAATTCATGCAGTGTTTCATCTAAATCATCGCCATTTTCATACGCACGGAACAAGTCATCATATTGGGCCAACCCTGCATATTCAATATCCAGTTTTTGATATTTATTGTCTTTTTTTGGACGAACAGTTTCCAGGTCAACGCCATAATCATTTTCCAGGATATCATCCCACTTACGGTCACCCACAGGGTTTATAATCAACAACACATTAGGCTTAACATCCGTTACGACAAAGTCCAAGACAAACACCAACTTGTTATCAGCATCATAATACGCACGAAAAGAATTCCCTGCGATATCATAATCGATAAAAGTTAGCGGTTGAAAAAGTTCCTCTCTCTCGTTTGTCATTTACAAATCCCTGTTTATTTTTTCTTTGGTGGTGCGAATTGATATGCCTGCTTACAATGTTCATAGCAATATGGCTTGCCAACAAAAACAGTTTCGCCACAGAAATGAAAATGTTCAGAATCGGGATCACCGATTGGCCAACGACACTGATTCGGTTTTAAGTTTGCCATCTCCAACGAATGTTGAATAATACGCTGATGTGCAGCCAAACTTTTTGCATCATTTTTCGCTGTTTTTGTGCTTTTTTCTGTTTTTTTAGTTATTTCCTTAACCGCCACTGTTTTTTTTGCAGTCGCAACCTTTTTAGCAACAGATTTTTTATCCGTCGCTTTTTCAGTATTTTTTTTCGTTGTTACAACCTTGGCCGTTGTTTTCTTTGGCGCAGTAACTGTCTTGGCTGTTGTAACTTTTGCTTTGGCCACAGTCTTTTTTGCAGCCGTTGTCTTTTTTTCTGTTGCATCCGTCGCAACAGTTGCACCGCCTGCCTTGGCATTCCAGCCCAATCTGTTCAACTTACCCACAATGGCATTCTTAGACATTCCCAAACGTTTACCAATTTCAGACGTTGACAACCCCTTACCAGACAAGGCTTTTAATTTTTTTAACGTTGCGTTATCCCAACCTTTGCTCATTTTACAAAACCCTTAGATTACATTATAATATGATTGTAACATATTTCCGATTCGAAACGCAAGGGAGAAAAATATGATTTCATACATCTTTTTCATTATTTTGCTGGCTTTGGCGGCATTTTTTGCAATAAAAATATCAATTGCAGACTTTCGTCGCAGAATTATCCCAGACGCATACCTGTTTCCATTGATGTTAATCGGCCTGACATTAATATCATTTTATTCATTTCCCATTGGCATTCAAACCGCCACAATTGGCGCAATATTTGGATACATCATGGCCGTTATCACAGGGCTAGCATTTGAAAAAGCAACCAACTGCACACAATCACCAATCGGCATGGGCGACATTAAATTGATTGGGGTTGGGGGATTGTGGCTGGGCACAAACGGTTTGGCATTGGCATTAATTATCGCATGCATAATTGGCACAATATGGTCCAAGAATCACAAACAAAAATTCATTCCATTTGCACCATTTTTTCTGTTTGGGGGATTTTTATCTTTTATTATAAATCTGTTTTTGTTATAATTAACCAAACAGGGAACGGATTTGAGAATAAATTTTAAGAATTTTCTTTGTATTTTCACAGGGTTGGCGGCATTTCTTGGTGCATCCAATGCCGATACTATGTTTTCAAAGTACG
>JAFOXU010000128.1 GCA_017425725.1 Alphaproteobacteria bacterium
GAAGAGAAAAATAAAAAGGCAGATACAACAATTTGGAACTATCCATTAAGGGTAAAAAAAATTCCAACCAGCAGTGCGTTGTTTAATACAGATAAACTGGAATGGTGGGCCAAAGAATTTATCGGTTCATTGCCTGTGCCAGAATTGGTTAATCGTGTTGTTAAATGGGCAAATGAATATGGAACAGATGTTAACAAAATGCAGGTGGCAGATGTTAAATATCTGACCGGTGTTCTGGGGATTGAACGTGATAATCCAAAGCGTGTACGCAAAGACTTTATCACTTGGTCCCAGACGTTGGAAAATGTTGCATTTTTCTGGGATGAACTGTTTGTTCCAAATGCAGAATATGAATTTAATAGGGATGCGTTGCGTGAATTCTTGGCAACATATGATGCAACAGATGATAAAGATACATGGTGGGCAAAAATTGTTGCTGTGGCCGAAAAGACAGGACTTAAAAATGGTGATGTGGCAATGAATTTGCGTGTGGCATTGTCTGGCCGTACAAACACCCCAGACCTGTATTCAATAATGACAGTTATGGGTGGTGATAGGGTTAAAAATCGAATCGAGGGGGCGATTAAATGACACAGACAAAAAAAGCAAGAATCAAAGCGGTAAAAAAAGATAGCCATGCATCACAATTATTAAAGGTCTTGCGTGCAACTGGATTGTTTCGTTGGGAAAAGCCGAGTACAAAATCAGAAGAAATAGTTAATATCTTAACGCATGGTATCGGTATTGGACTTGCAATCGCTGCGCTGACATTGTTGGTTGTGTTTGCAGGGATTAAGGGTGACCCATGGGCAATTGTATCGTGTGCGATTTTTGGTGTTACAATGATTACGTTGTATTTTGGTTCAACAATGTGTCATGCAACAATTGGTAAAAAACATGAATGCTTTTTTGAAGTGTGGGACAGCGTTGCAATCTATGCATTGATTGCAGGAACATACACCCCATTTTTATTGGTTAATCTGCGTGGGTTGATTGGTTGGATTGTATTTGCAATCCTGTGGGGAATTGTATTGTTTGGTTCGTATATGAAGATTAAGAATCCAAAGCAACAGCCACGTTGGATGGTGGCGTTATATGTTGCAATGGGTTGGACATTGTTGTTTATATTGCCTGCGATGATACGTAATATTCCAGTACGTGGTTTATGGTTTATATTGGCAGGTGGTCTGTCGTATACGATTGGTGTAATATTCTATTTATGGCGTCGTATGAAGTTTTCACATGCTGTGTGGCACTTGTTTGTAATTGGTGGTAGCGTGTGTTTCTTTTTTGCAGTTCTGTTTGGTTGTATTTTAGATAAATAACAATAAATCCGCCGTATGGCGGGTTTTTGTTGACTTTTAGATTATGTGGTAATAGTATATATAACATGAAATTATTTAGATTTATCTTTACTACAACTACAACAACCCCTTTGGGGGTGTAATTTCTATTGCGGTGGTCCGCACAAATTTCTATAATAAATCAGTTAAAAATTAAACTTAAAAAAGTAAAGGTTATTATTATGTCTTATGATATTGAAATCGTTCGTCATTCGTTGGCACACGTTATGGCGGCAGCGGTTAAAAAATTGCACCCTGATGTTAAGTTTGCAGGGGGACCGGCAATTGAAAATGGTTTTTATTATTGCTCCCAATGGTATTTTTTACGACTATGACGGA
>JAFOXU010000063.1 GCA_017425725.1 Alphaproteobacteria bacterium
AGCACGGGCCCCAGGTGTATTATTATCGCATAAAACCCAATCACCAGTTGCGCCATCAATATGTACAATACGGAACGAATCTGGCGTGCGTATTAATATAAAGATAGCAACTGCACCCCAAAACAGCATCTTGGTAAAACCCCAAGGGTTCTTAAATGCATTTCTATCAAATTTATCTTTTAACAAATTTTGATATAACGCCCACAACCAAACCGCAGTTAATACCATGACTGCAAAGAACAAGCCAATTAACAATGGACGCTTTAATACACTGAGTCCGCTGGCAATTTCTGCCCAAACAGAATCTTGTGGTACAGGGCATACAAACAACGCATTTGGCGCAACAGATGGATCCAACGTAATTGCAGACGTACTGGTTGACAATGATATATCAAACGAAATCATCAGCACAATCGCCGTTATCATCATTACTGCAAACATCATTGTCGGTTTCATGTCATTTTCCTCGTTTTCTATAATCTATTATATCATAAAACACTGGTCGATTTCTAGAATTAAAAATATAATTGAAACTGTGTTGAAATATATATACAATACCACCGATAATAAAAGGAATTAAATTATGACATATAATGAAATAAGACAGATTTTTTTAAAGTACTTTGAATCCAAGGGACATAAAATTGTTCCATCTGCATCACTAATTCCAAATGACCCAACGGTTTTGTTTACTGTTGCAGGTATGGTTCCATGGAAGGGAATTTTACAAGGCACAGAACCTGCATTTGCAACACGTGTTGCAGACGTTCAAAAATGTATTCGTGCAGGTGGAAAACACAATGACTTGGAAGATGTGGGTTTTGATGGTCGTCATCATACATTCTTTGAAATGCTGGGTAACTGGTCATTTGGCGACTATTTCAAAGAAGGTGCAATCGAAATGTCTTGGGAATTGTTGACCAAGGTTTTGGGATTGGATCCAAACCGTATCGTCGTTACAACCCATTACAGCGACGAAGAGGCAATTAAAATCTGGAAAAAGGTTGCAGGCAAGGATGCAATCCTGTTGGGTGACAAAGATAACTGGTGGTCTGCAGGTGATACAGGTCCATGTGGTCCATGTACAGAAATGCACTATGATATGGGCGAAGATGTTCCGGGGGGGCTGCCTGGCACACCAGACGAAGATGGTGGACGATTTGTTGAAATCTGGAACGACGTATTTATGCAATATGACAGGGATGCAAATGGCAATCTGACACCACTGCCAAAACAAAATGTTGATACTGGTGCAGGATTGGAACGTTGGGCTGCGGTATTGCAAAACAAGTTGGACAATTATGATACAGACTTGTTCATGAATTTAAAAGCAGCCGTCAGTGACGTAACAGGCGTTGCACAGACATCAGAAAATACAGCCAGTTTCAAAATTATTACAGATCATTTGCGTTCTGTTGGTTTTGCAATCGCAGATGGTGTTATTCCGTCTAATTCAGATCGTGGCTATGTAATCCGCAGAATTTTACGTCGTGCAATGCGTCATGGACAAATCTTGGGGCATCGTGGCGCACTGTTGTCAAAGTTGTACCCTGCATTGGTTACAGAAATGGGCGATGCATACCCAGAACTGAAACGTGAAGAAGGTCGTGTTGTTGAAATTATTCAAAATGAAGAAAACGCATTTGCAGACATGTTACAAAACGGTATGAAGTTACTGGAAAGTGAACTGCCAAAACTAAATAACAAAATATTACCAGGTGACGTTGCATTTAAACTGTTTGATACATATGGTTTTCCACTGGATTTAACACAGATGATTCTGCGTGATAAAAATATTGATGTTGATGTTGCTGGATTTGAAAAGGCAATGGCAGAACAAAAAGAACGCTCTCGTGCTAATACAAAAGGCACACGTATATTCTGGGAATCACAAACAGAATTATCTGATACAGATGATGTCGCAAAATATGCACCTGTCGATATGCAGTCAACGGTATTATCTATTTTGCGTAATGGTGAATTTGTTAAATCTGCCGATGCAGGTGACGAAGTTGAAATCGCATTAGACAAGACAAACTTTTACGGAACCCAAGGTGGTCAGACTGGCGACAGTGGCGAACTGAAAGATGGTGACACAACTGTTATGACAGTGACCGAAGCGGGCCGTGTCGATAACATTGTTATTCACAAGGGAACATTAAACGCACCAATTGCTGTTGGGGATGTTGTATCACCTGTGATAAATGCAAATGTGCGCCAACAAACGGCACGTGCACATACTGCAACACACTTGTTACAGGCGGCACTGCGTGCTGTATTGAACGAAGACGTTCAACAGCGTGGTTCCAAGGTATCGCCAGATTCTGTTCGTTTCGACTTTTCATTTGGTCGTGCAATGACAGCAGAAGAAAAACAAGCAGTCGAAGATTTGATTAACAAATGGATTGCGGCAGATATGACTGTTATGCACGAAGAAATGTCAATGGATGACGCAGTAAAACGTGGCGCAATGGCACTGTTTGGCGAAAAATATGGTGATACGGTTAAGGTTATTACAGCCGGTGATGTTTCATGCGAATTATGTGGTGGCACGCATATACACCATACAGGCGAAATATTAAAGGCCCGTATTAACAAAGAAAAATCTATCAGCAGCGGTATCAGACGTATAACAATGTCTGTTGGAACGCTGGCAGAATAAAAAATTCCCCAACTCGGGGGATTTTTTTTATTGTATTGCTGTTTTAAAGTCTTCTTCGGTCCAAATTGTTATACCCAATTCTTGTGCCTTGGTTAATTTGCTGCCTGCATCGGCACCTGCCAGAACAATATCCGTTTTGCTGGAAACACTGCCCGATACGGTTGCGCCCATGCGTTCCAAAATTTCCTTGGCCGCATCACGTGTGTAATTTGGTAATGTTCCGGTTAACACAACCTTTTTCCCAGCCAATGGACTGTCTGATTTCGGAACAACCACAACGGCATCACGTACAGTTATTTGTTCCAATAATTTATCCAGCGCAACGATATTATGTTCATCGGCAAAGAAAGAAACAATCTGTTGCGCCATAACATCGCCAATACCATCTATGTTCTTCAACTGCCATATCTTTGCGTTACGTATCGCATCCAATGTGCCAAATGATTTTGCCAATATTTTGGCGGTAACCTGACCAATATCAGGAATACCAATTGCAAACAAAAATCTGTGCAAATCAACATTTCTGGCGTTTTCAATTGACTGATTTAAATTATATACAGATTTTTCACCAAAACCATCCAGATTCTTTATCGCATCACCATGTAACGCAATCAGTGTAAATATATCAGCAGGCGTTTCAATCCAACCACGTGATATAAACAATTCCAACTGTTTTGTTCCCATGCCATCAATATCAAATCCATGGCGTGAAACAAAGTGTTCCAGTTCGCCCAAACGCTGGGCCGGACACGCCAATGTGTTAACGCATCTGCGTGCAACGGCACCTGCCTCTTGAACTACATTACCGCCACATACAGGACATGTTGTCGGGAATATGTACTCAGATGCGTTTGTATTTTGTTCTGCAACGCCAACAATTTGTGGAATCACATCGCCAGCACGCTGAACAATAACCTTGTCACCAATACGTACATTTAAACGTTTAATCTCGTCTGCGTTATGTAATGTTGCACGAGATACAACAACACCACCAATGTTTATTGGTTCCAGTTCTGCCACAGGGGTCAGAACACCTGTGCGACCGACCT
>JAFOXU010000093.1 GCA_017425725.1 Alphaproteobacteria bacterium
AACCCAACATATACAACACTGGGGGCAAACGCTAAACTGGCATTTACCATTGGCACCACAGATTATTATTGTGTTGGCGGCAAAATAGAACCCGACAATTCAACTTTGTCATGCACGGGTGGCAAATGGGTATCTATTACCAACAACGAAATATACGACACGCCAACACAATCAAAAACAGATACAGAAAATAACAAGACACTTAACTTTTATTATGAAAACAGTCAAAATACGAAACAAACATACACGCCACTCCAAAGCAGCTGGCTTGTTGGGGAATGGCCGACAGAATCTAACTAAATATATATTTAATCATCCAGTTTAATACTTAAAATAACACCTGTTATTTTATCCAACTGTTCTGATGTCATACGACCCAAGACCCAATCTGCCGGATCAATCTGTAAATCATAATCACGTGGATGGCCAATACCGATTCTGATTCGTCTGTATTCACGACCAACATTGGCATCAATGGAACGGATACCATTATGGCCAGCACTGCCACCGCCAACTTTTTCACGACACGCCCCCACCGGTATATCCATATCATCATGAATTACAATTAAATTTTCCAACGGTATTTTATAATATGTCATCAATGCCAATACGGCCGTACCACTGTTATTCATAAAGGTTTGCGGCTTTACCAATATCGTATTTAGCCCATCAATTTCCACACGTGTCGTCAGTGCATTTTTTTCTTTTTTCCACGTCGCACCGTCACCTGCCATTATATCCACCGCCATAAATCCAACATTATGACGTGTTAACAAATATTCCGCCCCAGGATTGCCCAAACCAACAACCAATACAGGTTTATTTTCTTGCATATTAATCACCCTTTTTCTATTATAATATCACAGAAAGGAGAAAACATGAAAATAAAAACACTCGGTTTTTTAACAACTGCTGCAATTATGATGACGGCAGGTTCTGCGAATGCAAATCTCTTGTTTGATATTTATGCTGGTGGCACGTATGGCATTGGCGGATACACTTTATTGGCAGACAACAATGAATCTGCTTCGTCCCAGTCATATGGCGCAATCTTGGGTATTGATATTCCATTATTCCGTATCGAATTAGAATACGATTATTTAAATGCAGACGACATTGAACTGAACCTGGGGATGGTAAATGGCTACTTTAAATTACCAATTCCTGTATTAAAACCATATATTGGCGCAGGTATCGGAACAACATTTTCCAGTTCTTATGAACCTGCCGCAAACGTCAGTGTTGATATCGACGACACAATCGCATACCAAGGTATGCTGGGGGTAACACTGGACATCCCTGTTGTTCCATTTAACATTGATATCGAAGGCCGTGTATTATACGCATCAGACCTGTTTGAATACACAACAGAAAAATATGACCTGTTACAGTACGAAGGTCGTGTAAAACTGCGTTATGTATTCTAAACGCAATATTTATGTCTTGTTTGGGGGGCAACACGCCCCCTAAATTAACAACACATGGGATAAAATTATATGCTGACACTGATTGATGGAAATTCTTTATTATTTCGTGCCTATTACGGGGTACACAGTCGCCTGACACGCACAGACGGCACACCAATTGGCGCAGTATACGGTTTTATCAATATGATATTACCACTGCTTTCTGCGGCAAAACCAGATGATTCATTTGTATGTATATTTGACGCATCACGCATCAGTTTTCGTCAGGATATTTACCCACAATATAAAATGAACCGTTCTGAAACACCAGCAGACCTGATTGCCCAATGCGAACTGTTACAATGTGGGCTGCCACAAATCGGCATGCCTGTCTTGTGTATTCCAAACGTCGAAGCAGACGATGTTATCGCAACACTGGCACGCAACAACTGTAACACTGTCGATGCAACACGTATTATCAGCAGTGACAAAGATTTAATGCAACTGGTATCTGATTGTGTATTTCTGTATGACACAATGAAAAACCTGGAAATACGCAAACCCCAAGTTCTGGAAAAATTTGGCGTAAAACCAGACCAGGTTATCGACGTTCAATCATTGATGGGCGATTCATCCGACAATGTCCCTGGGGTCCCTGGTATCGGCCCCAAAAAAGCATCAGAATTGATTAACCAATTTGGAACATTGGATAACCTGTATGCAAATTTATCAGACGTAAAAAACGAACGTATTCGAACATTGTTGCACGACAACCGTGAATTGGCATATATATCAAAGCAACTGGTCACGTTAAAAGACGACGTTGATTTATCTGGTCTAAACATCACGCCATTTGTATTTAATAAATCTGGCGCATTGGACTTTGTTCGAAATATCATAGAAAGCAAATCTTTGTTTGAAAAAATCAGTAAAAATTTCCCAGACAATACACCTGTATCACCTGCCCCGGAATTTAGTTTTAATGGCAACGCATGTCAAACCTGCACGGCAACACACACCAGTACACAACCACAAACACAGCAAATTGATTTTAAATACAAAACAATAAATTCTGTTTCAGAACTTGAAAAATTCATATCTAAAATCGATACAGTTTTGGCAATCGACACAGAAACAACCGGACTAAATCCGATGACGGATAAACTGGTTGGGATATCTTTGGCCACATCTGCAACGAACGGTATCTACATCCCATTACGACATAAAACAGGAACGATCGACTTGTTTGGTGGGGATACATTGGCACCCAATCAATTACCTGTCACAGATGTATATCAAACGCTGTGGCCGATACT
>JAFOXU010000158.1 GCA_017425725.1 Alphaproteobacteria bacterium
AAGTGCATGAACAGCCGCAACGTCGTGACAGGTGTTGATATTTATAACCTGGAAAAATTCGAACGTTCCAACAGTGAAACAATCATTCACCAGAAACCATTGGTAAAGGTTGGCGACCGTATTTCTGCGGGCGACATAATTGCCGACGGTTCGTCTATGAACTATGGTGAATTGGCATTAGGTCGCAATGTCTTGGTTGCATTTATGCCATGGCGTGGATATAACTACGAAGACTCTATTGTTATCTCTGAACGCATTTCACGTGACGACGTATTTACATCTGTAAAAATCGTTGAAAAGGAATTCAAAGTTCGTGACACCCAGTTAGGGCCAGAAGCATTGACTCGTGATATTCCAAACGTCGGTGAAGAAGCGTTAAAGAACTTGGACGAATCAGGTATTATCTATGTTGGTGCCCGTGTAAAACAGGGTGATATTTTGGTTGGTCGTGTGACACCAAAATCAGAAACACTGTTGACACCAGAAGAAGCGTTATTGCGTAACATCTTTGGTGAAAAGGCACTGAATGTAAAGGATACATCACTGCGTGTTGGTCCAAATGAAGAAGGAACAGTTATCGGTGTAAACGTTTTGACCCGTCACGGTGTCAAGAAAGACGAACGCACCCAGATGATTGAATTGCAGAAAATCGAAAAAATCAACAAAGACCGTGAAGAAGAAATTGCAATTATCGAAAAGGGCTTTGCTGATCAGATTTTCCAAATCGCAGAAAACCTGGAAATCGAAGCAGGCACTGGCAGTTTGAAACCATTTGTTGGCAAGAAACTGACAGGCGAAGTCTTTGAAGGTGTCCGTGCATCTGATATCAAGAAATTGGTTGTCAAGGACAAAGAAGCCCAGGAAAAAATCGAAGAACTGCGTGAACAGCACGTTCAGAAATTAAAGATGCTGAACGACAAGGCTGATGCGGAAGTTGCCAAAGCGACTGAAAGCAATTCATTGAATGCTGGCGTTTTGAAGGAAGTAAAAGTTTACATTGCACACAAGATGAAATTACAGCCAGGTGATAAAATGGCGGGTCGTCACGGAAACAAGGGTATCGTGTCCAAGGTTGTACCGGTCGAAGATATGCCACACTTGGCGGACGGAACACCTGTTGATTTAGTTTTGAATCCATTGGGTGTGCCATCACGTATGAACATCGGTCAGATTTTGGAAACTCACCTTGGTATGGCTGCCCGCACATTGGGTGCTCAGATTGGTGCAGTTTTGGACGAAGTCATGGCCAAGCGTGCTGTAACCGACGATTTACGCAAAGAAATGGGCAAGGTATATGGTGCTGACGTTGCTGAAAAACTGGAAAAAATGACAGACACAGACGTTCGTGCCCAGGCTGCATTATTGCGTGACGGTGTTCCAATGGCGACACCAACATTTGACGGTGCGACACCCGAAGACATTCGTTCGATGCTGCAATTGGCAGGATTGCCAGAAACAGGTCAGTTCGAATTGTACGATGGTATGACGGGTGAAAAATTTGCACGTCCTGTAACTGTTGGGATTATGTACATGC
>JAFOXU010000211.1 GCA_017425725.1 Alphaproteobacteria bacterium
GGATGCTGGCACCCCGGAAATACCTGCAAATAAACCATTTGGAATCGATCCCGTTAACCCACTACACCCCCTAAACGTACCGAAAAACATGGCATTGGCTGGTGCGCCTGAAATTCCTGCAAACAACTTGCCTGGTATACTACCTGTCAAACCACTACAACCATTAAATGTTGCATAAAACATATTGCTTGCCGGTGCACCAGATAAATCGCCAAACAAACCATCCGGAATACTGCCGGTCAAACCGGCGCATTGCTGAAAAGTAGCATTAAACATATTGCTTGCCGGTGCACCAGATAAATCGCCAAACAAACCATCCGGTATACTGCCGGTCAATCCAGTGCAACCATAAAAAGTTGCAATAAACATACTTTGTGCTGGTGCACCAGATATACCAGCAAACAATCCTCTTGGGATTTCTCCTGTCAATCCCTTGCACCCGTAAAAAATATACGCGAACATATTTGCTGTTGGAAGTCCGTAAATTCCTGTAAATAATTCAGGGGGTATTGTGCCCGCTAAATTAGAACAACCATAAAATAAATTTCGAAAACTTGGATTACTTACACTGCCGTTGGATTTTGCTATGGTTGAAAATATTGCACCAAGGCTGCCATCGATTTTTGCAAGGTTCAGGTTATTCTGAAAACTTATCGAATTTCCACCTGTTCTGTATCCGCCAATCTTTATCACATATTCACCGGGCATTTTATATTCATGACTGTATTTTGTCGCAGACGTATTTGACTTGCGATATGATTGACGTGTGCCATCACCCCAATCAATATGAAATACACCCGATGCCGATATTGTAAAACTAAAACTGGTCGTATCTGGTGTCGTCGTTGCAAAGAATTTATAATTACGGATATGATCACGTACCATTTCCAGTGCCGCAACCGTATCTGTTGCAACAGTCGTTGCGTATTCACCATTACCATAATCTGTTATTTTTCCACCATTTAATATACTGTTCGCTGCATCAATTGTCGTTAATAAATACTTCATATTCGCAGCAACACGTGGATCACGCAGTTCGCTGTTATATGGAACTGTTATTCCATGCTGTTGTTCAATCAGTTTGTGTATGTATTCTACATTTACAACCTGTGCCGATTGGGCAGACACACAAAACAACATACAAAATATAGTGAATAATCGTTTCATTTTATTCCACTGCTGGTAATGGTGGGGTTGGAACAGTCATAGTACCAGATACATTATAAGTACCAGCCAGCGTTTGATTGGTTGATTCTGATATACCTACACAGGTTTCGATTGCCCCATTTACATAATTGGTGGATGCTACCCCACCCAAGGTGGTGGTCGGTAATAACAAACAAAAAAACACTACAATCCCCCGCATCCATACGTCCCAAAAAATAAAAAACCGTCACAAAAAATGACGGTCGGGGTGTTAGAAAAATCATGTACTTAATGACCCCGCTGTTTTCAATATATCACAACGGCACCCCGACCATAACGGTGGGGCAAAAATAACGGTGCAAAAACACCGATTTTATCGGATTACGATGCATCTGCACCGAAGTACATGGCTTTTCTAAGGCCCGAACCGACATCCCTGTCAGTTCAATATATATTTTATGAAAATTTTCTTCTTTTTTCAATAATAAAAAATCCCCACTCTGGGGGATTTTTTAAGAATCTTCGTCTTCGATTTCTTCTTCATCATCTGATTCAACAGCGTTCAAGTCTATTTCTTTTGGTATTCCCAAAATATCTTCGATTTTATCAGATGCGGCATCTAAATCAATTTTATGCAATACTGCAAATTCTTGGGCCATACGTTCCAATGCACGCAAATACAACTGACGTGCAGAAAATGTCATTGTGTCTGCCGCACTGCGACGTTGCAGGTCACGAACCACCTCGGCCAGTTTCATGGGGTCGCCAGAATTTATATTTTCTTCGTATTGTGCTGCACGACGTGCCCATATCATACGTTTTGCACCGGCACGCC
>JAFOXU010000206.1 GCA_017425725.1 Alphaproteobacteria bacterium
AATGCACTGCCAGATTTTGATTTGTTATACAGACCTTGCATCCAGAATCCACTTTCTTGGGTCAACGCATCACCACCGGAACGACCAGCCATTGTTGCTGCACCACCAGACATACGGCCTGCAGTCAATGACAACACCTGGTTATTCAATGATGTTGTGACTGATTGTGTAACAGGTTTATCTTCTGGGTTCAGTTTTGCAGTTTCCTGTTCAATCTTTGCGATCGCATCAGGATCATCAGAATTCAGCAACTTTTGTGCAGCCAATGATACCATTTGAATACCACGGTTGGACGATGTTGCCAAACTACTGATTGCACCAGCAGCACGTTGTGACAAACCAGTATCGCCAGCCATTTTTTCAACGGATTTTAATGCGATTTTAACATCTGTACCATCTTTTGTTACTTCATATGCCTTACCAGCATTGATTGTAACATCATTTTCTTGGCTGAACATTTCATATGTACCAACAGAACCGATATTCAAGTTAATAGAACCAGAACCTGTAACATTACCCAACAACTTGGCATATGTGCCAGCATTGTTTTCACGCATGTTCTCAGGGTTTTCTGCCCTGTCAATATACGCCGAAGAACCATCTGTCAGAACATCTGCAAATACAGTACCATTCAAAATGATTTCGGATTGATTAATCGTAGAAGCACCCATATTCAATACAGCGCCTTCCGCTAGATTAAATACACCAGTACCAGTTATGCCACCATTCATTGTTACAGTTGCACCATCTTGTACATTGATGTGTCCTAAATTATGAATATCATTCAAGCCTGCATACTTACCTGCTTTATTATTCTTAAATATTGTTGCACCATCGAAATTAACAGTACCACCAGCGTCATTATAAATTGCACCGCCAGCAACACCTGCTATATTGCCTTCGAAACGATTCAAACCGCTGAAATTAATAGTGCCATGGTCTGTTGATTCAGAACCTGTACCATCACTGGAACCATAATTCATATCAACACCAACGTAAATTGCACCACCATTTTGACCTGCTGTGTTTGATGTAAATGTTCCATTATCAACATCAATCACACCATCATAAATGCTTGCAATTGCACCACCATTTTTCTTGGCATCATTGTCATCAAATTCAACAGTGTTCATTTTCAAATACGCACCATCAGACAAGAAATGACGCGCATGTATCGCACCACCACTGACACCTGTTTCATTATCAATAAAATGAACATCATTCAATGTTACTTTACCTTTCTGACCAACAAACAATGCACCACCACCGTTTGCATCAGATGCGGCTTCATACATAACACCATCTATTTTTTTGTTTAAACCTGCACTATTATCAACAAACCAAGTACCATCAACAGTAGCCTTATGATATACACCCAACGCACCACCATCTGCCAATGCATGGTTGTCTTCAAAACGACCACCCAACACAGATGTCTGGCCATCATCTTCTGATACAGCAACAGCACCACCAACATAGGCTATATTATCACTAAAATCAGAATTTGTAAGATTCAAGGTACCATAACTCATAATCGAGCCACCAAAACCATCTCGTGCAGCATTACCAACAAAAACAGATTCAGAAACAGTCATTGTGCCATCATTATAAATCGCACCACCAGAATTTGTTGCTTCATTATGTGCAAAATTAACTTTTGTTATTTCTGCAATACCACGGCCTGCGATACCACCATCTGCTGCTTTTTTTGCTGCGTTAAAAATAGCAGCCCCCCATCCAGTACCAGTATTACCATTCATATCAACATTTTTTACTGTCAATGTACCGTAATTTTTAATTTTACTCTTACCATTGGTCTGTGCAGCCAAAACACCACCATTAATATTTAATTCATGTTTTGTATCCGCTGCAATTGACTTCGTACCGTCAACAGTAACTTCTATACTACCAATAATTTCTGTATTTTCTACATCTACAACAACATCTGCGTATCCCATTTTTGGCCAATAATAAGCATCCAATGCAACACCATTTGGGCCTGCAATAATTTTTGAATTTTTGATTTTTGTGTGACCGTTATTATTACTTACAACATATTGAACCAAATCAGGATTACCTGTACCATCAACCACCATATTATCCAAAGTCAAATTTGAATAATTTTGAATCATCATTTTGAACTTATCACCAGTCTCTTCATTACTGATTGCTGATATTGTTCCATTTTTCATTGTTACATTGCTGTCTTTAAACAATTGGAACATCAAAGTTTCAGTACCCTTTGAACCAACAGGAACTTCGACAGCAGTATATTCATGCCCACCAAAATCAATCGTTACATCTGAACCTGATTTAATGATTGCTCCCTTACCATCTGCAACATCACGAGATAATGAAACTGTATGACTTTCACCATCTTGTGCATTTGCTAATGCTTCAACAAAAGTTGAATATGAAACATCACCTAATTTTGCTTCATCTGTTGCCATTGCCGGCATAACTGCAAAAACT
>JAFOXU010000048.1 GCA_017425725.1 Alphaproteobacteria bacterium
TAGGAATGAAGGGAATACGACTGCTTTTTGCTGTACTGCTTGTACCGCTTGCTTTTCAGGCGGCATTTGCTGACGACGAAACAGATGTTTCACGTGCTGCGACACGTCGTGGCACAACAACAACCGTCACTTCGAATCGTCAAAAACCGAACACAGAACAAAAAAGCACCACCACACAATCACAAACATCTTCACGTGTTATAAACATAAATAAAACACCTGAATCTGGCGCTGTACGTGAACGCAGCACAACAAAACAAGTATCAAATCGTTCCGGGAACGTTGTGAACAACACGAACCGTGGCACCGTAACACCCCAGCAAAACAAATCTGTAACGGCCCGTACTGGTACAGTGGTTCAGTCACGCAACGCACCAACCACATCATCACCACGCATTACAACACGCAACAGCGGTGCGAATCGTGCAACTATGTCACGTGCTGGAACAATATCACGTGCCGCATTATCAAACATCACAACCGGCCGCACGACCAGCCGCAATCGCAACGCACGTGTTTCACGTGCTGCAACCAACACAGATGAAATTGTTGCATCAATAACATCACGTAATTTTTCTGCATGCCGTGATATATTTTTTGAATGCATGGATGAATTCTGTGCCAACAAGGACAGCACATTAAAACGTTGCGCATGTTCTGCACGTATTCATGATTTTGACAAGACCAAGGAACAATTAACCCAGGTCGAAGATAAATTACTCGATTTCAGTCAACGCCTGTTAACTGTCAGCATGGACAAAGAAGACGCAATGGCACTAAACACCGCAACCGAAGGTGAAATCGCATACGCCACAGACGACACCAGTAAATCAAAAAAAATGCTGGACGAAATCGCAAAAAAACTGAACGCCAGTTTTAACAACAGCAATTTTGACCAAGGTTTGAATGCAATATCACTGTCGCTGAATACAGATGCCGCATTTGACAGTGTCGATTCAATGATGGGCGCATCAACAACAACAAAATCTGGTACTGCGCTGTATAACGCAGCCCTGCCGATATGTCGTGAAATGGCAATGGAAATCTGCACTGAATCAGATTTGGAAATCGCAGAAAGCGGATATCAAATGGCCATCGCCCAGGATTGTAACACCGTTCAAAAAGCATACGAAACCCAAAACGATCAGGCACGTGCAAAAATCAAAGAAAGCGCCGCCCTGTTGGATATGTCACGTTTGAACATTCATCAAGAGCGTAATTCTGACGACATCTTAACATGCAAATCAAAAATGCTGGAAATGCTGACAGACACAACCGTTTGTGGTGCAGATATGTCAAAATGTTTGGACATCAGTGGCAAATACATTGACCCAACCACAGGTCAGGCATTTTTAACAGAAGATTTGTCAGAATTACAAAACTTGATAAAACGCCCTGCCCCAGATCAAACATGGACAGCAACCCAAGAAAATCGGGAATTTGTATTATTCTTGGAATCAAAAAAGATTTATCTGGAACCTGCCATGGAAAAATGCCAAGACATTTCAACATATGTCTGGGATGAATTTATCGAAGATGCATTGGCACAAATTAAACTGGCCCAGGATGCAAAACTGCAACAGGTCAGCCAATCTTGCACAACGTTAACAACACAATGTCTGGACAACGCAAATAAAACAATAACTGATTTTGATGCACGTGCATTATCTATCTTTGGGGTCAAGGCAGACGTTACCGTTAACGCAATGTGTTCCGACATTAAAAACATGTGCACCACATTAATGGCCGCAATCAGCACACCCGGCGAAAAAACAGATTGGGAAAGTGGTATGGACGAAATCGCAACAGACAAATCATATGAAACAATCCTGTCAACCTGTCGCGAAGTTGGCAAAAACTGCATCATCCAATCATGTACTGCAATTTCTGGAAACTTTGGTTTGTGTGAAAATATTGATACATCTATTAACCGTAAATCAATCGTCAGCCGCCGTGCATGCTGGAACGAGGTGGCACAATGCATCCGTGATGCAGGCAAAGATACCGTCCTTGCCATCATGACCCAAGAAGGACGCATACCAGCTGATAATGACTGGACAAAAGATGGTGACATATATAAAGACCTGTATGGATGGGATCGTGGCAACAATAAATGTCCTACAACAACAGAGGGAACGAAGGGTGACGTATGTATTACGACTAAATACAGCACAGATATTGCAATTTCAGATGAAATGATAAAGGCAAAATCAGGTGGCCAAGAACAAAATACTTCTTATAATTATAACCACTATCTGTATGATTGGTGCCAAACTGATTTATGTAACATTGTCATAGAGAACGGAAACGAAACGATCAAATGTAGCGAAAATGTTTTTGACTGGGCGGTTTGTCGTTTAACAGAACAAATTTGGGGAAATTGCGAAACACGTCCTGGAAACGAAAAGACACCAAGAAACAAGATTATCATAAACGATACCACGGGCACAAACGAAACACTGTTATCTTGGTTTGCACGCAATACAAATACCGATGATGAACTGGATAGTTGTCGTGATACAACATGTGGATATGGATTCACTAATACAGCCTGGGGTTGTATCCCAGCGGACAAAGTGACTAAGGGCGATAATCTATACTGCCCAGAAGACAGTCAACCAGACGAATATACACAAATCGACACAGACGACAAAGGCAATACCAACTGCTGCAGTTGGCATTATTACGACAGCTCAATAAAAACATATGACACAGGCACAGACACAATTGCTGGTCAAGAAAGAACCACGCCCATTGAGGAAAACGATAAAAAGTTATGCTGTCTTTATGGCGCAGCTGACAATGTACAACCATATACAAATTATGCTGCAACCAACACCGCAGAAACCAACAGCATAGAACGATCCAGTATCTGCAACCCA
>JAFOXU010000035.1 GCA_017425725.1 Alphaproteobacteria bacterium
TGAATGAGAACCCTGCTCTATGATATGACCATCTTTTAATACAACAATTCTGTCCATATTTCGCAGTGTTGACAATCTGTGTGCAATCGCAACAGTTGTACGTCCCATTGCTAATTCATCAAATGATTTTTGAATTGCAACTTCGGTTTCACTGTCCAATGCAGACGTTGCTTCGTCCAGAACCAAAATTGGTGCATCTTTCAAGAACGCACGTGCAATTGCAACACGCTGTTTTTGACCGCCAGACAACTTTATGCCACGATCGCCCACCATGGAATCATACTTTTTGTCTGTACCCATGATGAATTCATGTGCCGCAGCACGTTTTGCCGCACGACGGATTTCGTTGTCTGTTGCATTTTCTTTACCATACGCAATGTTTTCACGCAACGTACGATTAAACATTGTTGGTTCCTGTGGAATAAACGCAATATTTTCACGCAAAGAATCTTGGCTAATATCACGAATATTCTGACCATCCACCAAGATTTCGCCCTTGTTCGGGTCATAGAAACGCATCAGCAAATTCACCAGTGTTGTTTTACCGGCGCCACTTGGACCAACCAAACCAACACGTTCACCAGGCTTTATCTTCAGGTTGAAATCACGTAAAATCCATTTGCGCTTATATTTAAACGACAGATTTTTAAATTCGATTCCACCCTGCACAACCTGTAACGATGGTGCGTTTTCTGCATCACGAACATCGACTGGCACAACCAGTTCTGTATACGCCTTGGTCGCAGCCCCAATACGTTCAGTAATCGCAGGAATCTGGTTCACAATCGCACCAATCATTCCCATGACGTTAAAGAACACGGAATTTGTAAACACGATTTCCGCAATTGTTATTTTGCCATTAGAATACAACCAAACGCATAACAACAATGTTAAACCGTAACAAATATCCCAGATTATCATAGGCACACCCCAGAACACACGTTGCACAAAGAATGAATGCATCCATGCTAAAACACCCTTTTTGCGAACAGGTTCCAAGTAATCGTGTTCTCGTTTTTTACCTGCGAACAGTTTTACAACAGAAAAGTTAGATAAACTATCAACAACACGTCCTGCTGTTTCGCTGTGCGCAGCGCTTTGATTCTTGGCGGCACGATTTAATGGTTTTACCATAACCCAACTGTATACAGCACGAAACACAAAGACCACACCAAATATAACCGCAACATAGGAATTAATCGATAATATCAATCCCACGTTCACGACAATAACACACAGTAAACTAAATATATGCCAAAAATCTTCGATTGCACGAAAACCGTCTGCCACATATGATATTTGTGTGTTCACCTTGCCTGCCATACGTCCTGTCCAGAAAGACATAGACTGACAATGCACATAATCATGCAATGCCACAGCGATACGGTTCTTTACCTGCGGAATCCAGCGACCCGCAAATGTACTGCGTATCAAGGCACTGCCATCAATAACCAATAATAACAATGCGATTAAAGTTATTGTTGGCAACGCATGTTCCATTAATGTCATACCTGCTGGCACAGGATTCTCAAACAGCGCTATAAACCAACGCTGAAAATTAGGAAACAAAACCCCATCCATCGCCACAACAAGGTAAAAAAATGCCCATATCGCAATTACCTTGCGAGAACCGCATATTGCATATTTAAAATAAAATCCCCACAATGATTTAGGCAACACTAAATCTTGTGATTTTCGTTTTTTATTGGAAGACTTTGGCCGTCCAATGATTTTGCGTAACATAAGTTATCCTTTTGGTTAAAATTTAATTTTAATTTCTAAAATATTGCCCCCCCAAGACCATACGGCCACAAATATTTTGACGGACAACATTACATATACAACAAACTCACTGGTGCCTCCTTTGGGTTATTAATGAAGTTTTATTGAATACTTTCGGGGTTATAACACAAAAATATTTCGTTGTCAATATTTTTTTTGAATTATTTCCTTAAATATTTCCGCAGGTATTGTACCACCTGTTATTTTAGAATCCATCGGGGTAAAATCATCTTTACCCATCCATACCCCAATAATAATATCCTTTGTTGCGCCCACAAACCACGCATCACGATTTCCATTACTGGTTCCTGTTTTTCCGCCCAATACACCACTTGTTCTGGCACGTCCACCTGTACCACCGACTGCGATAACTTCGGCCAA
>JAFOXU010000007.1 GCA_017425725.1 Alphaproteobacteria bacterium
CGTCCATAAAGATATCTCTGTCCTTGTCTTTCCAATTTACATCTGATTCTGTACCATCACTGGACGATTTCGCACCGGCGGCCTGTAATGCCGCTGTTAATGTTGCCTTTTCCAACTGTGTTTTCAGTCGTCTTATCATCGCTTCCAGATATTCGTATTGTTTATACATTTGCTGGGCAATAACTGTTGTTTTTAATGCAATAACATCCTGCATAATTGACCGTGTTTCGTATGTTGGATTTTCTGTTTGTCCAATATTATAGACATGTGTTGAACACAAGGCCAAACTGGGTACAATATAATCATTATTTGGATTTTCACAACCATTTGATGCCGCCGCCCATACAGGCATTACCAAAACACACCCCAGCATCACGCCGGTTACAAAAATTTTAGCAAAGATATTTTTCATCGTTTTCATCTTCTTATACAAGCACCATAATCTGTCATAGACGACATAAAATTATCACCTTCGCAATCACAACTTTGCCCATCCCATGTACCACCAGAATCCCTGCAAATTTTTTCCTTTGGTATACTTTCACATTTATTACCAACAGTTACATGGGTTATCTCATTGCATTTACAATAATATTTACTACCATCCCATGTACCACCAGAATCCCTGCACTCTTCTATATGCTCGTATTCCTCTTTATGAATATTATTTTTATGAACACACTTACCCATGATATAACTAAATACCATATCCTTTTCAGAACATGTACATTCTTCTTTAGAATCATCCCACGATATATTTGTGTTAAGAGTTTTTTTACAAATACATTCGTTAACATTATCAGAATTTGTACTACAATAATATGCACGACCAGCAGCAGAATTATTACCCGTCTTAGCCAACGCTGCACCACCTTTTTCGCTTGACGTCTCTAAATCTCCAGTACAAACTTGCTTTGGCAATGATTTTGTTGCCGCGCTTTTTTGTAACTCTATATATGACTCTTCGCCAACACGACAGTATTTTATAAAATCGTTTTCGTCACAATTTGTTTTCTTTTTTTCACCCCATCCTGACAGACATGTGCTTGGGGCATCCTGTTCCAAGATACGTTGCAATGTATCAATATCGATTGATGCCTGCTTTTTACGATTTGCGAACAATCCACTGGCATCCAGTGCTGCAGATGCACACCCAACACGAATCATTGTATCTTCATTTTCTGCTGGATCTAATAAACCACGTTGCACATCTTCCTTGTTTGCCAGCACACGATGCATTGTACAATGTGGACTGTCCTGTGCTGGTATAACCTGACCATCCGTGCACGGATGCTGTCCCCTGGTTGTTACACTTGGTACAGAACGTCCATTCGGGCAATTGTCATTATTATAAATAAAACGGGTCGTATCAGTACATATATATTCGCCCCATGAATTACATGAATCACTTAACATCAAATAGATTTCTGTAATATCAACACCCACAGACTGGGCAATAATCAACGCATCATACAATGAATCAAGAACTGTATTATATGGGTCAAAGAATTGGTTTGCCTTGTCCTTGAAAATTTTAACACGTTTCGGCCCGGTACAACTGTTGCCACGTGTATCACAACCGGCATATTCAAATGCCGTCAACATTGTTGATTTCAAATCTTTTAATGCATCTTCTGCATTTTCAATTTCTGTCATAACCTGACCTGTAATCTGATGACGTACCATAACATCAGTAGAAACCCCTGCATTAATCGCAGCCTGTTGTGCCACAGTAACCCCAGGTGCCGTTTGTGCATCAATTTTTGCTTGTTGTGCGGCGGCTGCCTCTTGCTGGGCCTTGGCAACCAATGCCTTTTGTTCATCCAGTGCCGCCTGCATTTGTTGCATCTGCTGTGCATTTTGTGCCTGCATATCTGCCTGCATTTGTTGCATTTGCTGTTGCATCTGGGCCATCTGTTGACTGTTCTGTGCGGCAGCGGCCTGTGCCTCGGCCTGTTTGATGGCAAGTTCTTGCTGTTGTGCCTTGGCCGCAGCATTTGCAACAATCTGACCAGAAATAAATTCCACCAATTCTGTGCCATGTTTTTTACAATCTTTGTTTGAATTAACACAGCCATCGACAATCGGTCTGGCCAATTCCATTGTTGTACACGCAGAACATTTTGGCTGGGCACAACGCAAAATCAGTGAATTACAATTTCCAAAATCAGCAGTCGCACCACCTGCCCCACCGGCCAATGTGCGATTGTTCATCAACGTATTCCAATTGTTATTGTTCGCAGAACCACCACCACTGTTCCATGCGGTTAAATTGCTGCCCGCAGTGGTTGCAACCTGGGCGCCACAAACGCATGGCGCAAAAAACAAGCCCAACAATAAAAATCGCTTAAATAATTTCATATTCTCTCTATAGGTAAAATTTTATCATATTTTAAATCTATATAAAAGCGAAAAATAAAAAAAGTGATTAGTGTACAAAAGTTACATGAATTGCCAGCACTGCTTTTAGATGAATTATTATCCGATGATTTAGAAATAAATTAGAATGATTTAGATGCGGAACGGTCCCGATGGTGTAGTGTACAGAAGTTACATGAGCCATCGGGACCGTCCACAGATGAATTATTATAATTTATTTATAAGATGTGACGTTTGTTATTTGCGTCCGGCGCAGACACAATACCATCTGCCTCCATCCGTTCCATAAAGCCTGCAGCCTTGTTATATCCAATTTGTAATCTGCGTTGGATATATGAAATCGTTGGTTTTTTATCACGCAAGACACATTCTTTGGCACGTGCGTACAGATCACCATCTTTGTCCCCTGTACCACCAAAACCACCGCCCATCATGTCACCACCACCAGATTCCGCAGAATCTGTAACACCGTCCGCATATTCTGGTTCACCCTGGGAACGCAAAAAGTCACCAATTCGTTTTAATTCTTTGTCATCAATAAATGCGCCATGGATACGAACTGGGACACGTCCAGCCTCGCTGAACAGCATGTCACCCATTGCCAATAATTGTTCTGC
>JAFOXU010000108.1 GCA_017425725.1 Alphaproteobacteria bacterium
GAACGCATGCCCAGTTGCTGCGCAAACGTGGTGAATACGCACGTTTGTGGAATATGCAATCTGGCGGATTTTTGCAAGACTAAAAAAAATGCCCCGAATGGGGCATTTTTTAACCAACCAATTTTTGCCAAATAGTCTTTTTCTTTGGCTGTTTTTTCTTTTTTCTGCGATTCGCAGATACCGTTGTACGCTTGGCATCATTGTGCTGGGCGTTTTTCTTTTTGATATCTGTCGATGGCGCATGTGCATTTAACAAATCGTCTGTTTTATTTTGTTCTGGGGCAACACGTTGAATTGAATACTGATCAATGTTCAACAGGCTGTCGTCGCCAACAATTACGATTTCTGTTTCGAATTCAGATTCCATCGCTGCCAGTTCTGCACGTTTATGATTTAACAGATATACAGCAACATCTGTTGGTACCGTCATAATGATTTTCTGGGCAGATTTTGCCAACAGTTTTTCTTGCAGGTGACGGAACAATATAATTGCCGCAGTTTGAATTGATGGAACAACGCCAGCACCCATACAATGTGGACATGGGACATATGATGATTCCATGAAACTGCTGCGCAGTCTTTGACGTGATAACATCAATACACCAAAGTTGTTGATTTTTGCAACCTGGGTACGGGCACGGTCACGTTTCATAACTTCGCGCATTTTTAGTTCCAGTTTGCGGTTGTTCTTTTCTTCTTCCATATCGATAAAGTCAACGGCAACGATACCTGCCAAATCACGCAGACGTAATTGCAGTGCAATTTCTTCTGCTGCTTCCAGGTTGGTATTCAATGCTGTTTGTTCGATATCTTTTTCTTTTATCGCACGTGAAGAGTTTACGTCGATTGTAACCATTGCTTCGGTCTGGTTAATAACCAATGAACCGCCAGATGGCAATTGTACGTATGGACCATGCAAACCTTCCAGTTGTTTTTCAATGCCTGCCTTGACCATTAATGGAACAGCGGCATCTTTGTAATGAACCAACTGTTTGCGTGGCGCACGACCATACATTTGTTGAAAGTATTGTTTTGCGGCATCAAATGCTTCTTCTCCTTGGATTGTCAGGACATCTTCTTTGTCGCTGACAAAATCACGAACAACACGACGTAACAATGAATCTTCGGTGTGGATTGTTACAGGGGCAACAGATGCCAATGTTGTTTTGCGAATTTCATTCCACAAACCAACCAAGTAATCATAATCCGCAGCAATATCTGATGCAGTTGCACCCATGGCCGCAGTACGCAGAACCACTGTCATACCCTTTGGAATTTTTAAATCATGCAAGATTTCACGTAGTCTGGCACGTTCCGATTTGTCAGAAATTTTCTTGGAAATTCCATAACTGTTGCGTTTGCGTGAATTAGGCATCAATACAGCAAAACGGCCAGCCAATGACAAATATGTTGTCATAGATGCGCCTTTTTGACCACGTTCTTCTTTTACACCTTGGATTAACAAGATTTGTTTTGGTTTGATAACGTCTTGAATTTTAAATTCACGTGCACGTTTTACAAATTCATTATTATCCTCGCCAGCGCTGTGATCATCGTATTCTGCGACTTCGTCTTCTTCGTCATTTGGATCGTCATCGTCATCGACAATGTTGGCATGCGCCAGTTCCAGTAACTTTTTCTTTTGTTCTGGGGTTACTTGGTAATAATCTGGGTGTATTTCAGAAAATGGCAAGAAACCATTTTTCCCAGTTCCATAATCAACAAACGCAGCCTGTAATGATGGTTCAACACGTATAACCTTGGCCAGATAGATGTTTCCCTTTATCTGGGGTTTTGTGGTTGTTTCAACATCAAAATCAGAAACACGACCGGTCGCAGTGTCAACAACAACAACACGTGTTTCTTCCGGGTGGACTGCATCCACATATATTTTTTTTGACATTTAATAATCCTTTTGTTTTGGCGACGTATGATACAGCAATAACCTGTCCCCGTGGGGCGTCCAAGCCCATGCCAAGGGAAAGCACCACGATAACCATCAGTGCCATGCAAATTATTGAAATTAGTGACAATATAAACACTTTTTATAATCCTATGTCATACGCAAGGGGTATTTTAACACGACAATATATAGATTATCAAGGTATTTATTTTCTGTTTTTTATTTCGTCTTTGATATGTTTGATTTTTGCAGGAATTTTTTCTTTTGCTTCGGCCAGCCAACGTTTCATGCGTGAACGTAACCAGCGTTCGTAGACAAAGAACAAACTGCCAACACCAATTAATGGCAAAACATAATATATAATTCTGTACGCAAGCAAGGCGCCAAATATGTTCGCTTTGTCAATTGTGTCGGGTAATGCCAACATAAATACACTTTCAAAAACCCCGATACCACCAGGAACCTGACTGAATACACCGGTTGTTTGTGCGATTACAAACAAGCCAATAAATGTTGTAAATGGTATTTCAACAAATGGAATCAGACAAAAATAAAGTACTAAACCTGCCAAAACACTGTCTGTGATGCCCAGTATTGTTTGGGAAAATGCCATTTGTGTCGATGGAACCTGAAACTTTACATCGCCAATTTTTATGCTTTTCTTGTGGAATATCAGTGTTATTGCAAAATATGTTAGCAATACTGTTGTACAGAATATAAACAATGTGTTTAATCCCATGCTGACACCCATTGAATTATCAAATACAGCACTGGGAATTAAGAAGTATCCGATTACAACAATCGCAGATGCGCCCAAGAAATATGTAAAACCAGATATGGTTAGCATTTTTAAGATGTCTGAACCACGAATGCGCCAACGTGTATATAATCTGTATCGAATGGCCCCACCACTGACAACTGCGTGTCCTGCATTGTTGCTGATTGCAAAGCCCAGCATCCCAGCCAACATCCATTTCCACCATGTAACACGACCACCAACATACTTTAATGCCAGATAGTCGTACAGTGATAATGCTAAATACCCTGCCAAACATGCAACGCATGCCAATACCAGATTAATAAATGGAATATCGAGTATCGCATGTGCAATATCTGCAAGACTGTAATTACGCAATTGCCACCATAACATACCTGCGGCCAGTGCGAAAAAGAAAATGCCTGAATAACTGATAATCTTCTTAAACAGGCGTTTTGTCTGAGCTGACATAAAAATCCTTTTAAAGCGATTGATAGGATAACAATATTATATCAGAAATCAATGTTAAAAAAAATTGCAAAACTTTTTGTTGTATATATATAATGTGTCATATTAGTACAGAACAAAGGATTATATTATGTTACGTCCGTCATTGCGAAAACCAAATCAAATGCGTCATGTGTCATTGGAAACAGGCGTAAATAAATGGGCCGAGGGTTCTTGCCTTATAAAAATAGGTGGGACACATGTGTTGTGTAATGCGTCTGTTGATTTGAATCAACCAACGTGGAAGCGTATGCAAAATAAAACGGGTGGTTGGGTTACAGCAGAATATTCAATGTTGCCACGTGCAAACGGTACACGCAAAGGGCGTGAGGCGTTAATGAAGGATAATCGCAGTGCAGAAATATCACGACTAATTGGTCGTTCGTTGCGCAGTGTGGTTGACATGGAAAAGTTGGGCAAACATACGATAACAATTGATTGCGATGTTATTCAGGGTGATGGCGGTACCAGATGCGCCAGTATCACAGGTGCGTTTGTTGCGTTAAGTTTGGCTGTGCGCTGGCTGCTGAACAATGGTCGGATTAACGAAAATCCAATTCTGGATAATGTTGCAGCTGTATCTGCTGGGTTATGGCATGGTGATTTAATATTAGATTTAGACTATGAAGAAGATTGTGTTGCAGAAATGGATGCAAATTTTGTTGTATCTGGATCTGGCAAATTTGTTGAAATTCAGGCCACTGGTGAACAGCATCCGTTTGATGCAACGCAATTGTCAGAACTGATGAATTTGGCAAGTCAGGGGTGCCAGCAACTGATTGATTTACAGAATCAGGTTTTAGAATAGTTTTTATTTATAAAACTGTTTATCAATGTTTTTTATTGCGGTGATTTGTTCCCGCATGAATGCGATTTTGTTGTAGTTGTTTGTGATTGTTTTGTCTGATTGTGGGTTTGTACGCAAATCATCGGACGCCTTGATAAAGCGACGCAGCAATACGAACATTAAGCGATATTTCATAATGTTTCGCAATGTGCTGTTGTTTGGTGTTGGCATCACATATTTCTGTTTGTCGTGTAGTTGATAATATCTTTGATATACAGGTCTGCAAATCCCCAGTTCTATTTGCAGCGGTGAAAAGATATCACGATAAATAAAACTATAATTTGCTTCGGCAAAGTCGATGAAAGATAATTTACTGTTCTGTGGGTCGTATAATACGTTGCCTGAATTTAAATCGCAGTGTGACCATGCGCAACGTGTGTCGTATGTAAATTCGGCAATGCTATCACGAATGGTTGACATATAGTTGATTTCGCTGTTGGTGAACCAGTGTAACATTTTGTTATCTATGAAGTTTGATAATCTGTCGAATTTTAATTCTGATGAAATTTGATGGTTGTGAACACTGCGAACAGGTTTTAATTCGTTCATATCAACCAAGAATGCTGCGATACCGTCAATGATTTCGTATTTTTGGCGTTGTGACAGTTTCTTAAATAATGAAGCGGTTAAATGTTCGCCAGAGGCACGTTCTTCCAGTAACTGAAATTCGTCGTCTTTGATATATATCATGCGTGGAATGTTATAACGAGGATTTCCAATGGCATGAATGTCATCAATTGCTTGCTTTGTGCGGTGTTGCTTTTGCAACCATGTTTGACATGCGTCCAATCCGAATGTGGGTAAGGGACGTTTCATAACAAAATCTGTACCAAAATCAGCAATATAGGTTTCACGACCATGAATTAAATTTTGTATGGGCGTGTCGGCATCCGCTACGTTTTGTGGCGGTATTTGATGTGCGTTATTTACTAACAAATGTTTGTTATGTAAACTGGATGTCATTGTTTGCTCTTTTGTATAATTGTAATACATAAAACGTATTTGTCAATATTTTTTTGTAAAGGGGGATTGAACAATTTATTTTGTTATCAAATTGTTTTTATGTTCAGGTCTGCGCATATTTTCTGACCACGACTTTTAAAATCTTCGAAATCGAGTTCTATACCTTTATCTGGGGCGCAGATTAGTTTGGGTGTTTTTGGAATGTTTTTGCCAGCAAGCATGGCACGTGTCCCTTCCAACAGCGCATTGCGTTCTGCGGCAAACAATATTTGTCCGTTTGTTGTTAATGAATGTGCTGTTGTTTTATCACCACTAAGACCGACTTGGCTGTGTTCTTTGGTTATATCTTTTTTTATCCGGCTTGTAATCATTATATTGCCGAATTTGGAACCAAAAAATGCGGTCTGAAATGAATTTGGTGACAGTTGCATATTATAGCTCAGTTCATTGTAATAATTTACCTGTCTGTCTGATGCGCTTAGAAATGATAACGCAGAAAATTTACTGTCTTCAAGTGGTGCAAATGGTGCGTGATTTATTGCTAGTATGTTTTTTTGTACATCATGCATGTCTGATAAACTGTATGTGAATCTGGTGGATTCTTGTTGAAGATATCTTTCCAGCATACGCAGTACATATGTGCCATGACAATGTGTATAAATTATCATGTTTTTGAAATTTTCTTTCATTTTTTTTAGGGGTAACATTTGTTCGTTTCGCCCCAACAGACGCGGAATAAATGCAAAGTTCAGAACATCATATACGTAATTTGGGAATGTGTTGCTTAATGGATAGGACTTATTCATATATGCAATATCAGTCATTGTCAAACCGTTGCCGTAATTTAACAGTTGTTTTGTGTCACGAAATGCACGAAATAAATTCAGTCGGTCTAAACTGCTGTTGCGATCACGAAATTTGTAAATTGCTGAATACATATTCAGACCGCCTTTAATATCATTAAGGTGTAATGTTTTTGCAATGGTCAGACAATAATTGCGCGCCCAGCCGGGTGTGTTTGTATTTTCACCACCTAATATCAGAATGCACGGCGTTGATAAATCCATACTGGTTACATGTTCTTCTATGTTTGGATTATCAAGTGGTACCCGTATAAAATTTGTTGTACTGATGTCTTTCATAATATAAATAGTAATACAAAAATACAAAATGTCAAGTTTTAGAGCGTTTTTAGAAAATGTGGTATTTGTATAAAACGCACTTGCGGTGGTGTTTATTTTGTTTTATGCTGTATGCGATTTAATATATTGTTTAGAAAGGGGTATTAAATGTTAAAGAAATTGTTGGTTTTTATGTCTTTGATTGTTCCAATGACTGATTGTTTGGCGGCCAAAAAGCCCAAGAAGGAAGAGCCGGTTGTGCATTTGACGGATGAGCAGATTTATGAAGAATTGAAAAAATTGGCCATGGTATTCGAAGTGGCACGTGAAAACTTTGTCGAAGAAGCGGATGAAAAAAAGATGCTGGAAGCCGCTATGAATGGGATGTTGGGGGTGTTGGACCCGCATTCGTCGTATCTGTCTGCGGATGATTTCAAGGAATTTAATGATAAATCGCATGGCGAATTTGGTGGTTTGGGGATTCAAATTACCAGTGACCGGGGGGCGGTGCGCGTGATTTCGCCTATTGATGATACGCCCGCGGAAAAAGCAGGAATTAAAGCAGGGGACTATATTACGCATATAGATGGTGAACAAGTCTTTGATTTGACGCTGAATCAGGCGGTTAAGAAAATGAAAGGACGTCCGGGGACTAAGGTAAAATTAACAGTGGTGTCTGATGATGGTGAACCGCGTGAAATTACGTTGAAACGCGCAATTATTAAGGTGAAATCAGTAAAGTTTGCAGAAAAAGTTGTCGATGGCGCAGATATAGAAGACAAAGATACGCCAAAAATTGGTTATGTGCGTATTTCTGATTTTGGGGCAACGACCGCGCGTGATTTAGAAGATGCAATAAAAAAACTGGAAAAAAAGGATGTGGTTGGCTATGTCGTTGACGTAAGAAATAATCCGGGGGGATATTTGACGGCGGCGATTGATGTGTCTGATGCGTTCTTGGAAGATGGCGAGATTGTGTCAACGCGCGGCAAGGAAAAGACAGATATTGAACGTGTGTATGCAACGCCAGGTGATTTGACAGGCGGTAAGCCAGTTGTTGTCTTGATAAATCATGGGTCGGCATCGGCATCCGAAATTGTGGCAGGGGCGTTGCAGGATAATGGACGTGGTTTGGTTATGGGGTCACAGTCTTTTGGTAAAGGCAGTGTGCAGCAGCAAAAACCACTGGGGGATGGTACCGCAATTCACATTACAATTGCACGCTATTATACGCCAAGCGGACGTTCAATTCAAAATGAAGGGATTACGCCTGATGTAGAGGTGCTGCATTCAAAATTGGAAGTCTTGGAAAAACGAGAAAGTATGTATTCCGAAGCGTCTTTTAAGAATTCGCTGAAAAATGATAAGGTTAAGAAAACAGATAAAAAGAAGTCGGCAAAAGATGATAAAGATGAAGATGATGAAGAAACACCGTATGAAGAACTGACGGATGAAGAAAAAGATGCGCGCGACTATCAATTACAGCGCGCCATGGATA
>JAFOXU010000037.1 GCA_017425725.1 Alphaproteobacteria bacterium
ATGCAGGTGTTGTATTGCCTGACTTTTTACGTATCAGATATCCTGATATTATGACAATTGTATTACAGTATTCTTATAATAACTTGCATGTATCCGACAAGGAATTTGGTGTACAGTTAACATTTGATGGTCGTCCATTTTTTATACGTGTTCCATTTTCTGCGCTGGTTGAATTCAAAGACCCGTCTGTTGACTTTATGTTGGATTTTCAAAAAAGACCACAAACACAATCTGCAGACAATGATATGGAATTGCCATTGGACGATAAACCAGACACTGTCCCAGACCCAGGCCGTGTTGTATCATTGGATGAATTTAGAAAAAATAGAAAATAAAAAAAGCCGGTAAACACCGGTTTTTTAATAGATAAATACCTATCACTTGAATCTTATATTTTTATATATTATAATTTCACTGGACATTTGTTGGTGAACGGGCTTCATACCCCATTGACTACATTAACCGCAATATTGTCCCGACCAATGGTCGGGATGCTGTATACCGTAAGGTATACGGGATTTGTGTAGTCAAATTTGTATGAACTCCCGACCACTTTTCAAATGTGGTCTTTTTTATTTAACATAGGGGAATTTTATTATGACCGCAAAGTATGTTCGTGTTGGTGCAACGTCTCGCCCGACACGTGAAGAAACAATGGAAACGCTGTATGATTCGTATCTGCACATAAAAAAGATATTAAAAAAAATGGAAGATATATATAACCGAGAAGCTAATTACAGACGTAAAAAATATCTTGCAAATGCACAATCTGAAAACAAATAAAAAAAGCCGGTAAACACCGGTTTTTTTATGAATAAGGTTTGGCAGGTGTATTTAATGTTTAATTCATTCGTTTACACTAAACACATGCGCTAATCACCACTATTGTGGTAATGGCATACCTGCGGTTGCTTCGCCCATTACTTGATCAATAATCGCATCTGCTTTTTGTTTTGCGTCTTTTATTGCAGCCAATACTGTTGCAGACACTGTTTCTGCACCATGTGGCAATACAGATGGATGAATTGTTATTTTTAAAATATCGTATTTACCGGTCATATCAACAATACATGCGCCGTTACCTGCGATACCCTTTACGGTTGTTTGTGCTAATTTTTCTTGGGCGTTGGCAACTTTGTTTTGTAATTCCGCTGCCTGTGCCATCAAAGATTCCATATCCATATTATCTCTCCCTTATGTGCAACATTTGTAATGCACGTTGTGGAATATACAATGCATCAGACCAAAATTTTGTCAGTTCCAGTTTTGGTATTACTTCGTTATTTGCATGCGTTCTGGCAGATTCAAAATCAGAAAACGATTTCTCGTCAGAAACCCTAGGCATAACCCGTCGAGTGCCTGCTATACTTGTTACCATTTGTGTCATAAGGAAATTAAACGCTTTGGTATCCTTGTCCTGTTCGATTACAGGAAAAAAGTTTGCATGCACATATGTTCTGATACTTGGAACTTCTTGGACTGGGCAACCTAAATAGGTTGCCCATTGTTTATCTGTCCAATTTAATTGTTCTGGTGTCATTAATAAAATCCTTATTTCTTGATTTCTTCACCTGTCTTTTGATCGATACCGACCATTGACATACGTGTTTTACCACGTTTATCAGCGCCCAAGAAACGTACGTAAACTGTATCGCCTTCTTTGATTTTTGTATCTTCGATTTTTGCGATACGTTCACCAGTGATTTCAGAAATATGAACCATTGCTTCGAATCCATTCATAATTTTTACAAACAGACCGAAATCTTTCATGCCAGAAACTGTACCTTTATAGATTTGACCAACTTCTGGTTCTGCAACGATTTCTTTGATGCGTGCGATTGCATCATCTGCATCTTCTTTGGCAACTGCCATAATCTTTACAGTACCATCATCTTCTAAATCGATAATAGTATTTGTTTCACGAACCAGTGCTTGGATAACGCTGCCACCCTTGCCAATTACTTCACGAACCTTGTCTGGGTTGATTTTCATTGTATATGTTTGTGGTGCATATTCAGACAATTTTGCACGTGGCTTTTTAATTGCCTTTTCAATTTTACCCAAGATGTGCATACGACCGTCTTTTGCCTGTTCTAATGCACGTTCCATAATTTCAAATGTGATAGATGTAATTTTAATATCCATTTGCAGGGCTGTTACACCTTGGTCTGTACCAGTTACTTTAAAGTCCATATCGCCCAAGTGATCTTCGTCGCCCAAGATGTCTGTCAGAATTGCGTAATCATCGCCTTCTTTAATCAGACCCATTGCGATACCTGCAACTGGACGTTTCATTGGAACACCACCGTCCATCATTGCCAATGTTGCGCCACATGTTGTCGCCATTGATGATGAACCATTTGATTCCAAGATATCTGATACGATACGAATTACATAATCAAATTCTTTTCTGCTTGGAACCATTGGATGAACAGCACGCCATGCCAAGTTTCCGTGACCGATTTCACGACGACCTGGTGATTTCAAACCTTTGCATTCTCCAACAGAGTAACCTGGGAAATTATAATTCAAGATGAAATCACGTTCTTCGGCACCGTCCAAAGATTCGATTGGTAATGCATCTTTGCCACCGCCCAGTGTCAAAGATACCAATGCCTGTGTTTCACCACGTGTGAATAATGCAGAACCATGTGCACGTGGCAGAACGCCAAGTTCGATTTCAATTGGGCGAACTGTTTTATTGTCACGACCGTCAATACGTGGTTTGCCAGCCAAGATATTTCCACGCATAATACGTGCAGTCAGATTTTCAATAACTTCGTCTGCCCAAGATTCCAGTGTTGATTGTGCACGTTCTGTTTCTGGGAACAATTCAGCAATGCGTGCTTTTGCAGCGGTGTGAATTGACGCCAATGTTTCCAAACGTACTAATTTTTCTTTGATTTGCAATGCAGATTCAATGTCGCCTGCAAAACTTTCAAAGTTTTCTTCCATTGCGATTTGTTCTGCTGTTTTTTCAGGTGTTGCCCAACGTTCTTTGCCTGCTTTTTCTGCCAATTCATTAATTGCAGCGATAACAGATTGTTGTGCATCAAAACCGAATTTAACAGCGCCTAATACAGTTGCTTCGTCCAGTTCACCAATTTCTGATTCAACCATCAATACGCCATCTTTTGTTGCGGCAACAACCAAATCCATTTCTGAATCTTCGACTGCTTTCTTTGAAGGGTTCAAGATATATTGGCCATCTGCAAAACCGACACGTGCCGCACCAATTGGACCTTGGAATGGAACACCAGACAGTGCCAACGCAGCAGATGATGCAATCATTGCCAAAATATCAGGCTGATTCTTTTTGTCGTATGAAAATACCTGTGC
>JAFOXU010000177.1 GCA_017425725.1 Alphaproteobacteria bacterium
ACTTTTTGCCATTTTTTCAACAAAATCCAAAGCACACTCGACTTTTACCCCACCATCTTTTGTTCTTACTATCTGTACACCACTCATTCTTTTTACCTCTCATGGAACATGATTACCTTGTTCCTAAGCTCTTGCCAAGCACGCATTTGATTTTTTCTTGCATTATCCCAGCATTCTTCCAAATACGCACGATATTTTTCTGGTATCTCTACTTTTTCTTTTGCAAGACTATCAGAAAACGACAGAAACTTTTGCATATTATACCCGTTCTACCTGACTAAACTCCAGCTCCATACTTGTTTCACGACCAAATACCAAAACAGTTACAGTCATTTTTTGTTTTACATTATCAACTTCGGATGCAACACCGTTAAAGCCAGCAAATGGCCCATCGATAACATGAACTTCTTGGCCAACTTCGTACATA
Source organism: Alphaproteobacteria bacterium (assembly GCA_017425725.1). Classification (GTDB taxonomy): domain Bacteria; phylum Pseudomonadota; class Alphaproteobacteria; order Rs-D84; family Rs-D84; genus Enterousia. Next base: position 428 of record JAFOXU010000177.1, read on the forward strand.
ACATCGTCTGCAACAACAGAACCTTCTTCAACCTGTTTCAACAAGCGACGTGCTTCTTCTTCGCTGACTGCGATTGGTTTTTGTCTGGCACCCAAGAACATTACAACCTGAGGAATCTGTTTAACCAGTGTAAACGTTTCATTATTCATAACCATTTGAACAACGATATAACCCGGGAAAAATTTCTTTTCGCTTTTTACACGTTTACCAGCCTTGATTTCTGTAACCTCACGTGTTGGGACCAAAATTTCACCAAACAACGCATTTAAACGACGTTTATCAATCTGTTCACGCAAACCACGTGCAACCTTGTCTTCGCACCCAGTATGAACATTTACAACAAACCACTGCATTTTTTCTTCCATCTGCACTTCCTTTGACCGTTTGTTTTTTTAGAAAATCCACCCAACAATTGCGTTCAGGATACTGTCAACAACAAAAAAGAACAGTGTCGCCAAACCCGAAAATACCAATATCATAATAGTCGCATGAATAACACTGTCGCGCGACGGCCATACTATTTTGAACCATTCACTGCGAACAGACTTAAAAAAATCAAGTATTTTCTTCATAAAAACTGCCTAAATTACGTAATTTACTGTTAACTATTATTTTGGCAGGGGCAGAAGGAATCGAACCCTCATCCGCGGTTTTGGAGACCGATATTCTACCGTTGAACTATGCCCCTTTGAACATACTTTACCTGTCTGATGCACCGCATGCCAACACAATAGTCTGTGACACAATAGCACACGAATACAAAAAATCAAGCGGAAATATTATAATACTTTTCAAAAATCGTAGCAAGAACATTTTTACCATCATATTTTTTAATATATTATTGATATTTATAAATTTTCTCCTTGCATGACACGGCTATTTTTTTCTACAATCAACATAATCAAGGGGGAGAAACACGTGCAAAACCGCATAGAACCGCCATTTTTACTATCCAGGACAATGACCTTTGTTTTGGCAACGGCCTTGGTTGTGTTGGTTACACTGGGGATGACAATATATAAAATGTTCCCATTAAACAGACCTCAGATATTCTTTTTAACAACAACCATACATGACAACCAGGACATTAAACTGGTCGAAATGCAGCCACGTGATGTAAACACCGACAGATACAAGCAAGAATTTGTTCGTGAATATATCAGACACAGAAATGAAGTTCTGGTAAATGCAGACGAAATGCAAAAAAAATGGAACAGTAGTGATGGTATTGTTCGTGTTACATCAACAGATAATGTATACGCTGATTTTATAAAGACAAAACTGTTTAACGAAGTGATGAGCAATACTGTCCCTAATATTCCTGTACAGTGTGGTGTTATTTTTGATGGCAAACCAATGAGTTTGGCATCTGAATCGAGAAACACTGATATTTATCAAATAAAAATTAGGTATTTTTGTGAAGATATTACTGGACTTATTGCACAAAAAAATTACACAATAAAGGTAGCAATATTAACACAAGACGGTTCATTTATTAAGTGGGCAGATCGTATTGAAAATCCATTAGGACTAAAAGTAGTGGAATATACAATCATAGATGGACCTGGTGACCCACTTGATACTGGGTTCTTGGCAACAGAATAAATAAAAACAAGAGAAGGATTGGTAAGATGTTCGCAAAAATGTTAAATCTGAATTTAGTTGTATACTGCCTGGCAGGACTGTTGTGTCTGCCTGCATACGCAGAAGATTATGGTATACAAGCAGCATGGGACAATCCAACTGCAAACATGGCCAGTGGCAGTATTAAGCCTGGATACGCCCAACTTGCCTGGTCTGCAGGAACCGTCTTGCCAATCAAACTACGTAACGGTATGGTAACGATGGTAAATTTACCAAATGGCGAACAAATTGCAGATGCCATAGTCGGTGATAAGGATCAATTCGAAATCAACACAACCCAAGGTGACAGAACAATGTTCATTTCACCGGCTGCTTCAAACCAAGGTTCTGATACGAACTTGATTGTGACTGGAAAATCTGGGAACAAGTACATTTTCTATTTACGTGCCGAACCATCGAATTCCAGTGAAATCACATATTCACAGGTTGATGTCACACTGGATGGCAACGCAATGTTACCAAACGCAACCACAAACGTTACATCAGGTGGCGCAAAATCAATATTTCAAAAGGTCGCCCCTGCATCCAACGTCGTTGGTGTTGATGGCGAAGATTATGGTTGGATAAAATCTATGAAGATTGACCCATCTGAATTTAGATTCGACTTGGATATTTTTGTTCCAAATC
>JAFOXU010000045.1 GCA_017425725.1 Alphaproteobacteria bacterium
AACGCTGATATCGTCATACAGGCCACTCGTCGCACTGTCCAATATACTTTCTGATTCAATACCTGGTTTTATCCCCAAGGCCGATTTACGTACCTTTAAATCATTCGCCAATGCGACATATTCACTGTACAGACCAACCAATTCATTCCCACCCGGCAGTTCAACATCCACTGCGCCACCATTGACACGTTTATCACCATACTTGCACGTAAATGTCGCCAGATATGCACGCATCGCCCTTTCCGCATCTGCATCTGATTGTTGTTCAGACAGCCCAGATGCCAACATCATGCCACCAATGCCACTGGCACCAATCGCAGCCGCACCCAATATCTTGTTCGCCAACGATTGTTCACGGGATCGGGCCTTATCTAATTTTTCCTGTAATATCATCCGATTTGTTTTAGTATATAATTGTAGATATTTATTATTTTTTACAAATTCAGACTGTGCAATTTCTTCGTTTTCTGTCATTCTATACAAATTTAATAATGCATCACTGCTGGCCGCATACGCACCCGTATACGCCCAAAACAATAATGACAAAATACAAACAAAACGAAACAATCCCCCATCTCCCATGAATAAAAATTCAATATAATTGTAACAAAAAAATCAATTTTTTTCAATCACGTGTTCTGGAAAATATAACTGTACCGAATATAGAGAATATCAGTATTATCATCATCCAATAATTTAAACCTATATTGCGATATGGTGTATCGTGTTCACCCCAAACAAAACCATCCAATGTCCCAGACATACCAACCGGCAACGATGAAATGATTTCGCCATCAGATGCGACAAATGCGCTGATACCAGAATAATTAGCACGCACAATTGGCAACCCTGATTCAATTGCATATCTGCGAACCATGTCCAAATGCTGATATGTACCAGGCGTATTCCCAAACCAATTATCATTTGTGATATTCACAATTGCATTAACCTGCCCTGCATTATCTGGCAACAATGAATCAGAAAATATAATTTCATAACATACCGCTGGTGCAAACACAAAACCATTCACATCAATTATTTCTGCACCATTACCTGCTGTCAGATTTGCGGGTGACGGCAAAAATCCCAACGGTCTATATTCACCAAACGGCACCAAATGCGATTTACTGTAAATCTTTTCTATACGGCCGTCTGCCTGGGATACAACCATTGAATTAAACATACCACCCATATCAAACGTATTTGCACCAAACAACACAGGCTTTGCCAAGAAAGACGCCATATCAATATTATCTGTTGGCAAAACAACAAACGGATATGATGTTTCCGGCATAACAATAATATCAACATCACCAGAACTTTGCGCCAAAGAAATCAAATTACGAACATTATATTCTGCACGTTGTAATGCCTCTACCCTGTTATGTGTTGCCTTTTGTGATTGTGACGCCCCAGGCTGTACAATACGCAAAACTGTTGTCTGTTCGTTGGCACCAACATCTGCCAACTGCATATTCTGAACACCAATATTTCTGCCGTACACAGCAATTACAGCAAACAAAATCAAAACAATCCACGCAAAAATATTTTTACTGCATCTAATAATTTCAACAACACTTGCAATCAGGCCAACTATTATAAAACTAAGTCCCAATGCACCCCACAACGACATAGAATTTGCAAGTTCTGGCATTGGCATCATGATATTTGCAATTGGATTCCATGGAAATCCTGTAAACATCCATTCACGTGCCCACAACACCAATGCCCAAACACCTGCGAATAAAAATACACGTGATGCCGCAGATGTCTTTTTCTGACTGATTGCAACAAATGGCCACGAAAAAATTAGCCACCCTGCCAACATTAACCCTATCGCACCTGGGATTGTCCATATTGCATACTGATCGGCAATTTCTGGGGCAACATATATAGAATGTAACACCCACCAAAACATAAACAAGCCATACATTGCACCAAATGGCGCAACACGCCACAACGAGCGCCAAAAACCACCAATTTTATCATTACGCACCGTCAACCAATACGCACCTGCAACACCCAACACAGTCGCCCACCATTGATAAAAAGGCGCAAACCCAAACGACGCAATCGCCCCAAACACGCCGTACAGCGCATATTGTGCATAACTATTTTTTTCAATTTTTATTTTCTTTAACCACGAAATTGTTTTTGCACCTGGGCAACACGAACCATCCACACAAGATATTTCAAGATTACTTGCATACGGATTTTTTATACCCATTTTTGATAAGATTTTTGTTTCTTTGTTTTCCATAACAATGGCATCTGCATCCTTGATATGGTCATATCCCAACAGATGCAACACACCATGCACAACCATATGCGCCACGTGATGTTCAACGGATATATTTTCCTTTTTTGCCTCACTAGCCACAGTATCCAGCGATATATAAATATCACCCAACAACACATCATCACCTAATTCAAAAGACAACACATTTGTCGGTTTATTGATATTACGATATTGACGATTGATTTGTTTTATTTCTTTATCATCAACCAGCACGATTGAAACTTCTGCATTTTTATATTTGCTGCCTACAACCGCATTTACGATTTGTTCAAAATTTATTTTATATTTTTTCCATCGTTTATCATGAACATCAACATATACTTTCATATTTTCACCATCCTTTACACCAAGACGCTATGCATTACCGAGGTTTCGTTCTGTTCCATACAGCAACAAATCCCCACGAGCATTTTTCTTTCTGACTTGTTTAATTGCCGAATGAAATGATATTGTTTTATTATCTGTATTATTTACAACTTGCAAGATTTCCTTTCCCTCGGCAAACCCATTTAAAAATTCTTTAACCGTCGATTTATATCCTGTTTTTGCCTTATCCAGTGCATATTTAATCGCATCGCTATCCATCAAGAAATGCCCATTTTGATATACTCTGTTTAGATCTATTTGTGAAAAAGCATCACGTGGCAAATCCAAAAAGTCTTCGGAACTAAGCGCACCCACAGCATACATTGCGCACCACCAACGCCGTTTTAGTGTTCCGGCCCTCCATTTTTCTGCGCCATTATACACCAAGAAAGCATCTGCCACCTGTTGCTGATTTTCTGCCACTGCGATTTGTGATGCAATCAGTTTAATATCAGACGGCCGTTGATAGCCTGCGCACACCATTGCAATCATTTGCTGAACATCTATATTTGGTTTATCTTTTATTGCGTTTTGCAATGCAGGCATTGTTTCAAAAATCACATGTCTGCGTGCCTGATCATAGTTGTAATCGGTACTCCATCTTTTTGTTTCCCCGATTTTATTTTCATAGCGGCACAATTTACCTTCATCATTATACTTGTAATACCACGTGCACCCTAATCCATTTGTTTCACGACATTCTGTACCATGCTGTTTTGACACGCTGCGATATGTTTCCAGCTCGGTCAACCCAACAGCGATATGTTCCCAGTATTCATCAACCGCCTTTTTCACAAAGTCTTTATCATTTGGGTCGATTTTCTTTAATTCTTTATCGTCATTTTGTACCACAGTAACTTGTTTTTTTTCATCTGCCTGTTCATGTTCTTCGTTTACAATTAAATTTCCAGCACTGAACGTAATTGTTCCCATTGCCATAAAGTACAGCAGATAACTTTCCAGCCATGGGCGTTTTTTTATAAATTCTGTTTTTGCTTTTTTCTGTGCTAACTGCTCCATATTTCTGAGTATTGGGTTATCAACCAACACAGTATTTAATCCACGTGTTAAATATTCCAACATCCACAACGCAGAAACGCCTGATATTTTTCCAGTCTGTTGTGCATTTTCCTTTATCCAAACTTTAAATTTATCTGTATTAAATTTGAAAACAGTTTCGCCACGTTCATTTTTCGTCTGCACAACCAGTTGATTCCAATGTGTTGTATCTGGGATATTTTTCCCCTGCAACGTCAAACGCACTTTTTTCAGTTTATCCGCAGCGCCACGAATATCATCACCACGTTTTTGTGCGACTGTTTTTTGTTCCATTATTACTTTCTCCCCAGGCCAGTTTTTTTTGCGATTTTCGAACGCTTTCTAGAATACGCAGGTGCCACAAACGGATAGTCATTTGGCAACCCCCATTTTTCACGATATTCATGTGGTGTCAGGTTAAATTTTCGTTTTATATATCTTCGCAGCATAACATGCCACGTCCCATCTTCCAGACATTGAATTTTATCAGGATGCACAGAATCTTGAATTTGTTCTTCGGTAACAGTTGTCCCACGTAAAATTTCACGTGCGTTTTTCACAGCCACTTCCATTGTTAATTTTGGGTTTGCAGAAATTGCTGCTGCTGCCAGATTTGCGACCGCCAACGTAAAATCAGAATTTTTATTTACCAACTTGCCATTTCCTTTATATTTTAATAGAATAATTATATCACAAATAACCCCTAAATAAAAGCCAAGTCAAATGACACGACCACTTGCCGATTTAATGCGTCCGAACACAATTGATGACATTGTGGGTCAAACTGTATTACTGGGCGAAAATGGCATTGTTCGTCGAATGGTTGAAAATCAGAAATTATCAAACTTGATATTATGGGGGCCGCCCGGGTGTGGCAAGACGACAATTGCACGTGCATTGGCAAATTCTGTTGATATGGATTTTGTTCCGATGTCTGCGGTATTTTCTGGCACATCTGACATTAAAAAGGCAATGGATGCCGCCCGTATGAATCGTGACCTGGGTCGCAACACATTGCTATTTATTGATGAAATTCACAGATTTAACAAAACGCAACAGGACACATTATTACCATATCTCGAAGATGGGACTGTTGTATTTATGGGCGCGACCACCGAAAACCCCAGTTTTAATTTAAACAACGCATTATTATCACGTTGTCACGTGGGTGTATTATCCGGACTATCCAGCGAAGATTTATTGACACTGATGGAACGTGCCGAAGATTTTTTGGATAAAAAATTACCACTGGACGAAAACGCACGCACACATTTGGCACAAATGGCAGATGGCGATGCCCGATTTTTACTGAACACTGTTGAATATTTGATTAATGCAAATTTCAAAGAACAATTAACGCCAGACGCCTTGGATTCTGCCGTACAGAAACGTGCGCCATTATCTGACAAGCATGGTGATGAACATTATAATTTAATATCTGCGGTGCATAAATCTCTGCGTGCCAGTGATACAGATGCGGCCCTGTATTGGGCGGCCCGCATGATGACATCTGGTCAAGACCCAATGTATTTATTCCGCAGATTAACCAGATTCGCTGTCGAAGACGTGGGTCTGGCCGACCCAAACGCATTACAGGTTGCAATTGCTGCATGGAACGCATACGAACGCCTGGGCAGCCCCGAAGGGGACTTGGCCTTGACACAATTGGTTATATATCTTGGCACCGCACCAAAAAGCATTGGCAATTACAAGGCGCAAAAGGCTGCATATGCTGCGGCCCGTGCCACCGGATCATTAATGCCACCAAAAAACATATTAAACGCCCCAACAAAAATGATGAAAGATTTGGGCTATAACGATGGCTATATTTACGACCCTGACACAGCAAATGGTTTTTCTGGTCAGAATTGTTTCCCAGAAAGTATGGGCCGTCAAAAATACTATTTCCCTGTTGAACGTGGATTTGAACGTGAAATAAAAAAGCGTCTTGAATACTGGGATAAATTACGTGAACAATTAAAGAAAGATTAATTATTCATTCACTGGCCACTTACCCCCCCTTGTCATTACGTGGGAGTGAAACGCAATCCAGTAAATAATAAGACCAAATTACTGGATCGCCACGCATACGCTCGCGATGACAAGGGGAAAATATTTTACACTCATTTGTCACTCCTGCGCAGGCAGGAGTGGGACTATACAGTGCGAGTGAAACGAGCCAACAACCCACCGTTGGGCAACGCATAATATTTTAATTTAAAAGACCCTATTCCTGCCTTCGCAGGAATGACAAGGGGAGAGAGCAAGGTAAAACCCCTTGTCATTGCGAGGGAGTGAAACGACCATGACAATCCAGTGAATAATAAGGCCAAATTACTGGATCGCCATTGTAAAAAATCCCCCAAACGGGGGATTTTTAATATCGTGGATAAAGGGCATTTTTTTGTTTTTCTTCATCCAATTCTTTTTTTACTTCGTGCAGACATTCACGGGCTTTATCTAAACATTTTTCAAAGGTTTTTGTATTCATACTATTACTAGTGCAACCATCATTCTTACATTTTCCTTTATCACTCCAAGTCTTGTTCATATTTTCCATTTCACGCACCAACTGTTTTTTCATTTCTATGTTTAGCGTCTTACCATTATTAGATTGAGCATCAATCGCTTCAATATTACTTTTATAACAATTAAACCTCTCCTCGTTCCCATAT